>JABDBZ010000003.1 GCA_013288385.1 Bacteroidota bacterium | reverse complement strand
TGCAATCTAACAAAATGTATCTTGCAGAATTATCGTTTAAAGGAGCTCAGTATCATTATATAAAAGCAGGTAAAAATACAAGTAACAATTATGCACAAACATTGAGTGATTTGGCGTTGCTTTATCAAAATAGGGGACTTTACGCAAAAGCGATTCCATTATGTGATTCGTCAATTAGCATCAGAAAAAATTTAGATAATAAAGTGATGCTTGCCGTATCATACAATAACAAAGGTGTTGTATTAAAAGATATGGGTAATTATACTGAGGCAGAAGAACAAATTAAAAAAGCATTTCAAATTTTAGTTGAACAAAAAGATGATCTTGGGAAAGCTTTAACATACAATAACCTCGCGATGGTTTATGTTGGTATGAATAAATTAAAAGATGCCGAACTGCAAATGGATAGTGCAATATCTTGTGCTGCACGAGTTATGGAAGAAACAACATCTAATTATATTAAACTCGATATTAATTTAGCTTATGTATTTCGTCTCCAAAAAAAATATGAAGCTGCAGAAAGTATTTATAAAAAGGCCATCATCATTAAAGAAAAAAAATTAGGATCGCATCCTGATCTCGCACATTTAAAAAGCGGTTTAGCAGAACTCTATATTGAGATGGGAAATTATACAGAAGTTGAAAAACTACTTAAAAGCGCTTATGATATTGATAAACGTAAGTTAGGAGAAAAAAATCCGGCGACAGTTAACGTCCTTCAACAACAAGCAAATTATTACAGAATTATTAATGAAAATGCAAAAAGTTTAGAGCTCATTAAAAAAGTAATTGATTACAAAAAGGAGATTTATGGCGAATCACATCCATCTTATCTTGAAGCTTTAGAACAAATGGCCATTATCGAATGGAATTTAAATGATATTAAGAATGCAAAAATAGCTTACCAAACAGTATTGGATAATACGAGAAATTATATAACTAAGTATTTTAATACATTAAATGATAATGAGAAAAATTTGTATTGGGAAAAAACAAGCGCGAGTTTGCAACGTTATTATGGATTCGTATTAGCAAATTACAAAAACGATTCTGACTTAGTAAAACACATGCTGAACACAGTTATTCTTACTAAAGGATTTTTACTGAATGGGTCTTCTAAACTTCGCAATACGATTTTACAAAGTGATGATGCAGAATTAAAATCCATTTATACGAAATGGCTTGATACAAAAGAAAACATTAATAGCGCTTATCAATTAAGTAAGGAAGAATTAAAAGAGCAAAAAATAAATTTAGATAGTTTACAAAAAAAGGAAGATGAGTACGAACGTCAGTTATCTCAAAAGAGTTCACTTTTTAATGATGCATCAAAAGGAGTAACTTCCTATGATACAATACAAAAATTATTAAAACAAAATCAAGCCGCTATAGAAATTGTTGAGGTAAATGAATTCAAGAATGAATTTACCGGCAATTCAAATTACACAGCAATTGTTTTAAAAAAGAATTCGGTATCAATTAGCGAAATTGGTAGATCTGATAGTATCGATAATAAGATCACTCAATTCAGAAAAAATATTATTGATCAAAAACCTGAGATCGATGTTTATTCAACTACCTGGAAAAAATTAGACTTAAACTTAACAAACTTAGATCGTATTTATTTGTCTCTCGATGGTGCATATCATCAATTAAGTATAAACGCAATAAAAGATAATTCCGGAAAATATATGCTCGACAAATACGGAATTCAATTTGTAGGAAATATAAAAGATGTTGTCTCTTTAAAAAAATCAGAAAGTCAAAATACAAAACCGAAAACTGCTTTTTTAATTGGTAATCCATTTTATGGAAAAAACGATTTGATTCCTCAATTGCCGGGTACAGAACAAGAAGTGAAAAACGTAAGCGCAACTTTGCGCACTTTAGGTTTGAACACAATAGTACTATACGGAAAGGATGCAACCGAAACAAAAGTGAAAGCAATTAAATCGCCTAATATTTTACACATTGCAACGCATGGTTATTTTTTAGCTGATGTATCACAGATGGAAACCAACAAAGTTTTAGGGATTGATATTGCAGTTGCAAAAGAAAACCCTTTATTACGTAGTGGTTTATTATTGGCAAATTGTGACAATGTTTTTGATGAAAATTATAGAGCATCAGGTCCCGATAATGGCGTATTAACTGCATATGAAGCAATGACTTTAAATTTAGATAAAACAGATCTTGTTGTATTGAGTGCTTGTGAAACCGGATTAGGTAGCGTAAAACAAGGCGAAGGTGTTTATGGTTTGCAGCGTGCATTTTTAATTGCTGGTGCAAAATCAATCATCATGAGTTTGTGGAGTGTGAGCGATGAAGCGACCATGGAGCTAATGACAAACTTTTATAGCAATTATGCTAAGACAGGAAACAAACAGCAATCGTTTGTTGACGCACAAAAAAAATTAAAAATAAAATACAAAGACCCTTTTTATTGGAGTGCATTTGTGATGTTAAACATTTAAGAATACGAGATTGAATAAAGTAAAAACAACATTTTATTGTCAGAATTGTGGAGCCCAGTCATCTAAGTGGGTTGGTAAATGTACAAGTTGCGGAGAGTGGAATACATTTGTTGAAGAAATTATTCAGAAAGACACAAAAAATTCAAGACTACAAGTTTTCTCTTCTGCTAAAAATCCGAAAGGTCAATCGAATAAACCAATTTTATTGCAAGATGTTGGCACTTTAGATTATCCGCGCATCGCCGTTCCGGGCAAAGAACTCACTCGTGTACTCGGTGGTGGAATTGTTCCCGGCAGTTTAGTTTTATTTGGTGGTGAACCCGGTATTGGTAAATCAACTTTAATGTTGCAATTGGCTTTGCGTTTAAAAAATTTAAAAGTATTATATGTTAGTGGTGAAGAAAGTGAGCAGCAAATAAAAATGCGTGCAGATAGATTAGGTATCACAACTAATACTTGTTTTATTTTACAAGAAACAAATACACAAAATATTTTTCAGCATATCGCAGAGATAGAACCGCAACTAGTAATTATTGATTCTATCCAAACTATTCATACCACATTTATAGAAAGTAGTCCGGGTAGTGTTAGTCAAGTGAGAGAATGTGCTGCGGAATTTTTACGTTTTGCGAAAGAAACAAACACGCCGGTTTTTATGATTGGACATATTACGAAAGAGGGTAGTTTGGCAGGACCAAAAGTGCTAGAACATATGGTGGATACAGTTTTGCAGTTTGAAGGAGATAGAAATCACATTTACCGTTTATTACGCGCAACAAAAAATCGATTTGGTAGCACTAATGAAATGGGCATTTACGAAATGCAAGGAGAAGGATTGAGAGAAGTAACAAACCCATCAGAAATATTAATTACAAATAGAGATACGCCAACAAGTGGAGTTGCCATTGCAAGTACTCTAGAGGGTAACCGACCAATGTTGATTGAAACACAAGCTTTAGTGAGCAGTGCGGCATACGGCACACCACAACGTAGTAGCACCGGTTTTGATCTGAGACGACTTTCAATGTTGTTAGCGGTTTTGGAAAAAAGATGCGGCTTTAAATTGGGTATAAAAGATGTCTTTATAAATATCGCAGGTGGAATTAGAGTAGAGGATCCCGGAATTGATTTGGCTTTGGTGTGTGCGGTATTAAGCAGTAATGAAGATCTGCCAATTCCGCAATCAATTTGTTTTAGTGGTGAAGTTGGTTTAACTGGTGAAATCAGACCTGTTAATAAAATTGAACAACGCATCAGTGAAGCGGAGAAGTTAGGATTTGAGAAAATTGTAATTAGTTCACATAACTTAAAGGGGATAAATAAAAAATCCTTCAAAATAGAAATTGTAAGTGCCACTAAAGTTGAAGAAGTGTTTCAATTAATTTTTGGATAATTTCTCAATTACATTTGTATTACTCTTTCACTATTCTTAAACATTGGTTTAAAATGGAAGTGAACTTAATTTCTCTGCTTCTGAAATCGAACATATCGCTTTTTGTTACGAATACCTGAGTTTTTTTATTCACTAAATCTATAACAAAAATTCTGGCAATCCATCTGTCGTTATTCATTGAACGTGATCTGGTTTCATAAGAATTAACACCAAAACCTGTAAGTTCCAAAAAAACTAGTTTTCTATATTTGAAATTATCAATTTCAGAACTAAATTCAGGAAAAATGGATAAAAAATTGACTTTAGTTGAGCTTTGTGAAAACATTTTCTTTAAACCAAGAGCTTCCATAAAATTATCCATGTTTTTGATCCTGTTCGATTCACGAAAATTAAATTTGTTTTTTGTGTCAATCACATCGCTTGAATAAGTTGAAGCTGCATCAATATAGCTATCATATATTTCGTCGCGCAATTGCGCATCATTTACCATAGCAGATCTTTTTGTTAGGAGATTAATATCGAGAAGAATAACGGGCGCTTTTTTATAATTGCCTATATTATCCTTTAAAGTTTTATAAGTGGAAATAGTTCGCAAATTATCATTTTCAAGTTCACTTCTGTTTGAGTCGGGTTCACAATTAACTATCAGAGAATCACCGAATAGCATTCGCTGTAAATTAAAAACACAAGAGGAGTCTTTTATTTTAGAAGAAAAATAATAAAAGGCATCTTCATTAAATAGAAATTCAAGTGTATCATTTGTTATAAGTTCTTTAGCTTTTATTTTGTTTAAATCTGATTGTGATAAAGAATAAATACTATTTTTATAATTTGCAAAAATCGATTTCGAGAAATTTTTGTCTGATAGTTTTTTGGAATATTTACCTTTGAGAAATACTGGTTTTTGAGCTAAATCATTTGGCGTTGGCATAAGATATTTGTAATTGCTTGTAATAAAAAATTCTGTTGCATAGTTATCTTCAATTAAGAATTGCCTTCTTAAACATTCTGTAATAAAGAAAAGGTAGAACTCATCATTGGGTTCATACAAATATTGCAAGTAAGCCATTTCCAAACATTCCTCATATTGTAGTTTTTCAAAGAGTAAGTAAATTGTTTCATCTACTGCTCGTTTTTTTATTGAAGAAAAAGAAACAGAATCAACTAAAAATTTTTTACCAACTACAGAATTGTTTTTGAAAGCTAATAATGCATTATTTATTCGTTCTTCGTTTGTGGGATGAGTTGAAAAATAAATGAGAGGACTTCTATATTTGTAGAGGTTTTTGTGTTTACTTGAGATCTTTTGAAAATGCGTAAATGTTTCTACTATTGATTCAGGTGAATAACCATTTTTTGTAAAAAAATTAAACGAAAAAGTATCTGCTTGTCTTTCTTGATCTTTTCTATAATTGCTTTGATCCTGTGCTATAAGCAGACCCCCTAATAAAGATTGACTCCGAATAAAACTCTTTAGAACTTTATTTTTGGTTGTTTTTTTAAAATCTTTGTAAATGTGATTTGAATAATAATGTCCAAATTCATGACAAAGTGTTGAGGCCAATTCAGCTTCATTATTAATTAATGCAAGAAAGCCCACTGTTACAGTAATGTTTCCATCTTCTGCACAATAAGCATTAGGCTGAGGGTCTCTAACGACATAAATTTTTATTTCGTTTGTATTAAATTCGCTTGGTATACTTTTTTTACGTAGTTACCTGCCTCTGGCCAATTTGAATAAATTTGATTTGAAGAAAAGAAATACTCTTTATAAAGTATATCTTGTTTGATATAATCTTCAAGGTCGTCGGATTTTGATTCTTTCGCAAATTTTTCATGCAATTTATTAGCATATGCTACTTTATCAAAATTTGTTTCTGGATAAGCGGTTGGGGTTAATGCGACTTGATGAGAACTAAATTTTTGAGAAAAAGCAGAAAGCGAACCCAATAACAAAATATAAAACGCAATTCTTAATTTCATAAATATTAACATAATAAATGTAAATATAAATTGAGATCGAGCAAAACTAAATATCGTAAAACGAATGGTAAGTTCCATTGAAAACGAAACGATATAGCAGTATAAGTCAACATAATTCTTAACACACATGGGTGAATGAATTCAAATGGATAAGTCTTGCATTATCAGAAATAAATGATTAATTTAAGGCTGCGAAACAATTGGCATCCATATTCATTAGTTTAACCATTTTAATAAGCTTGGTTTTTTATCGGCAATTTTTATTTGCTTATACTGAAAGTCTATTTCCATTAACCAAACCAAGCGAATCGCCCAAGGCAAGTGAGAAAGTTAAAAAGTTAGATAACGAACATGTTTTATGTTCAAACGTTATTGGTATTTGTCATCCGCAGAATAAATTTAATAATAATTATGTTTTTGATAAACAGATTTATGACCTCAGATGCGACACATTGCCGCAAGTAAAATTTTGGCGAACGGTAATGAATTTGCATCAAGACAGTTCAATTATTAATGTTGCAACATATAGAAACGAGATTAAACGAATCCATAATAATTATTGGATAAACATTTCCGATGAAGCCAAATCATCTTTCAAAGATAGTATCAGAACATTATTTAATTTAGATTCTACACATCGCATTTTAGTAACTTCAGGTAAAAAGTTTTTTTATGACTTTGATAATGTTTCCAGTCAATTTGAAAAAGGAATAAATTGCTTTATTGAAAATGATGTTGATCCTTGGTATGCGCAATCTATTTTATTAATTGAAAGTCCGAACAAATTGCAAAAATCAAATGTAGGTGCTTACGGCCCTTTTCAATTAATGAAAGATGTAGCACGGTTGTTTGGTTTAACAGTAAATAGACATTTGGATGAACGTTCAAACTTCGAACGTTCGGCTTATGCTGCAAGTAGTTTGATTAAAAAAGTATGTATTCCAAAAACAAGACAAATGTTAGATTCTCTTGGTATTACCAATTATAATGAGTCAGATCTTTGGTTTAGGTTATTGGTAATGCATAGTTACCATGCGGGTTCTGGCAATGTAAAACAAGCTCTTAAAACTTTTGCGCCAACTGTTGGTGACATGACTTTAATTTATAATTTGTGGAACGCAGAGACCCGGCATTTTAAATCGGCCTCTCAAAATTATTCCCAATTAATACTTGCGGCTCATTTAGAAATGAATGAAAGAGTAAAAAGTCAAATAGATTACTTTTCAACTCCCAAGCCTCTGGTTAACGCACAGTCATCGCGTTAATAAATCAAAAAAAAGAAACTCTAGCTTAAATAAATTCTTTAACACTGTTAGGATTTAAGGTAGTGAATCAAATGTAAAAGTTCGCTTGAATAGAGCTAAAACTATGCTCAGAAAAGAGATTGAAAAATCGTATACAGTTGAAGATATATTTGAATTTAATCTTGTTTATTGTGACAGAATGGTTAATAATGTCATGAATAGAATTAAAAAATGAAAGACAACGTTCACTCATTCAACTCCTAATACCATTGTGAAAACAAATGCTATTTTTTGTTATATAAATCATTGATTTATAGAGAATTTACAGCTATCAATTAAATGGATTTTAGTAATTTGAAATGCTTCGCTTACTAAATGTTATCAAGTTTTTGTGATTTCGGGCTGATTTTATATAAATTAGCAGATTATTGATAAGCCTAAAATGCATAACAAGAATAAGCATATAAACATGTTTTTGAATATTTTGTTCATTATAGGGTTTACCTTTATGTTTAATTCTTTGAGCGCTGGTAACGATCCTCAAAAAAAGGATATTTCTTCAGGTGATACTTTGAAAACCCCGTCTTTATTGGGCTTACAGTTAGATAAAGATGAAGCTATCAAATGCACCAGGGCAGAGTTATTATCGAAAGAGTTTATTACGATTGGAACCAAAAATTACCCTGAATTATTAAGAATAACCTTCCAAGACTTAGAAAGGGGAAGTAGAGAGATTATTTTCCAAAAGAAAATTGCTGAAAATGATGAGGTGAAATTTACGATGCCATTAAGTCTCATCAAAGAAACCGCAATGGCTGTGCTTATTGTAATGAAGGGGGATGGCATGTTTTTCAAGAAAATAGACATAATAGATTAGTCTGTTTCCCGTTGTTTAATCATTATATTTGTTAAATTTATTTTTTAAAAGCCTTTTGGGCATATATTGTTACTAACTTGGTGTCGTGAAATATAAAACGTCAAAATATCTTCCTAAATTTTTTTTAATAAGTTTTTTTATTTCTTTTAGCTTCAACATTTGTCTTTCTGCCAATTTTTTTTCAAATCAAATTTCAACACATACCAAAGATCACTTACATTTTAATGAAAAAGTATTTAAATCGAGTATAGACGAGATTTTGATTGAGGAAAATGAAAATGAGTTAGAGTTCGATCTTGCTCTTTCTTCAATGACTTTTTTTCTCGAATTTTATAATTACACTTTTCCTACAATTACTTATACAAATATCCAAAGTCTTGTGGTTAAAACCACAAATCCTCTTTATTTGGCTATTTGTAATTTCCGCGTTTGATTTAGTACAATTTCTTCTTTTCCCCTCGCAAAATTAATTTTCCGGTTTAATAAAAATAATTAAAACAATTGAGTATTTGTTTTGCATTATTAATAATAAATCATCTTGAATCAATTAAATGATAAAATAAATTACCTGCGATGTTTTAAAGAAGTTAAATCATATTATAAATCAAATGCAAAAAGTTTAATAATGGCAAAAAGCCTAAAGATCCTTGCAGGGTCTCAGTCGATTGTTGAAGTTTATCTAACTAATATCAATCTTTTGACTGAGACTTTTGCAAGACCATATGATGTGTAAAATTTTATTTAAAAAAACGCATATGAAAAAAATGATTTTGTGCTCAATCATTGTATTAGTCTGCATATAAAGACATATCATGAAAGTGCGTTTAAATCATCTTAAAGAATTTAATATCTTTGGTAAATGAAATTAAGAAGTAATATAAAGTGTTTGTTTAGTATTTTACTAATTGGGTTCATATTGCCTTTAAATTCACAAATTATTAGGAAGTCTATTGGCAATTATAGCAGTGAGTTAGAAAAAAAGGAATTGAAGGGAAAAAGTATTGGAACAAAGATAGTTTTTTATCAAAACTCAGGTTTATTAGTAGTAGAAGATAACTTAGCTTTGATTGGATATGATGACATCAAGGGTGATACAGTTAGTTTAAATAAAGATAAACGTATACCATTTAAGTTTCAAACAACTATTCAAGGAAACCTCAATCAGATATTTAAGGATAATAAATATGCCAATTTGATAAGAGCAGAAGGAACTGTGACAATTAATAATATAAGTAAAGAGTGTGTTGCATATTATGCCCCAATTATTTTAGCTTCCAGTTCAAGCGACATACTCATGGATTTTGAAATTAAGTTTGACCTTTCTGATTTTAATGCGGACGATTTAATTCTGCCGCTGAAGGGATTAATTGAATTAGATATTGAAGATGGTTATGTTTGTAAAATTGATTAGAGATAAACAAATGATAAGTACTAAAATGAAAATAGTTGTTTTTGTTGTTTTGATTTTTGGATTTTTATCTGGAAACGCAAAAGATTCTTTGAGCTTAACAATTAAAAGAGCGGATAGTATTTTTATTAAAAACAATTTGATGTTGTTAGCTGCTCAGTTTAATATTCAGGCAAGCAAGGCATTAAAGATCCAGGCAAAATTATATCCTAATCCAAATATTTATGTTGAACAAAGTTTAATTAATAAATATACAAGAGCCAATTACGATAAAGACAGTACCAAAACAGGAAATACAGAAACGATAGTTCAGATTCAGCAGCTGATATTATTGGCAGGAAAAAGAAATAAACAGATCAGAATTGCGGATATCAATGCAAAATTAACTGAAACCGAATTCGAAAATATTTTGAGAACATTGCGCCTACAATTACATACCGATCTTGCCGAATTATTCTATAATCTTTCTGCTTTAAAATTATTAAAAGAAGAGCAGGAAAGTATAGCAATTCTATCGAGCAGTTTAGAGAGTAATACTTTGAATGGCTTTATTTCAACTAATGAGATCGTAAGAATAAAATCACTTTTATTGGAAGTAAGTAAAGATGTTAACGAGTATAGAAACAGAAATTTTTATTTGCAGGCAGAACTCAATACGTTGCTTAACATAAGTGCCGAAACAAGTATAAAGCCTTTATTAAGTGAGGCTATTGAACTTAGAAATATGAATTTGGTAACTGTTATTGACAGTGCAAAAGTTTATAACCCCGATCTTAAAACGTCAAATTACTTGGTTGAATTGGCCCAGGCTCAATACAATTTAAGTAAAGCAATGGCGGTCCCGGATCCCTATGTGCAATTAATGTATGATAAAAGCGGAAACTATATTAGAAATTATTATGGTTTAGGATTAGGAATTAGTTTACCCGTTTTCAATCGAAATCAAGGAAATATTAAAGTGAGTAAATTTTCTATTGATCAAAATGAAACAAAATTGAAACAACAGCAATTAACCGTTTCTGCTCAAATTATTTCAACCTTCAGTGCTTTAGATAATAATAAAGATCTGTTAGATAAATATCGTACAAATTACGAACAGCAGTTGCTCGACTTAATGGATAAGGTTTTAGAGAGCTATAAAAAGCGACTTATTTCATTAGTTGATTTTACAAATTATTATGAAAGTTATAAGCAAAGCTATTTAAGCTTACTGAATATTAAAACAGAATTATTAAATAATGTAGAACAAATAAATTTTCTTGTTGGGAAACCAATAATAAGTTTTAATTAAAAAATAAGAACAAAAATGAAATCAAATCGCCAATTCCTGTTTGTTGTATTGCCTGCTTGCATTTTGCTTACGATGTATTCATGCCATGGTAGTCACGAAACAGCTAGTGATAATAGTGATAAAAAGTTACTAGATAGTCTCATTAGACAATCTAATTTGGTTAACATCCAAGAATTACCTGTAACAAGCAGTATAGATTTAACAGGAAAGGTAAGCGTGGATGAAAACAGAAGCGCAAGAATTTTCCCCTTAGCCGGCGGTATTGTTATAAACGTTGCGGTTGAGGTAGGTGATTATGTTCAAAAAGATCAACTGTTAGCTACTATCAAAAGTCCTGAATTAATTGATGCACAAAAAGATTATAAAAATGATGAAGCTGAAGTTTTAAATCAGGAAAAAAATGTGGAAGCCGCGAAAGCTTTATATAAGAGTGGTTTAATGAGTGAAAAAGAATACATCTTAACACAAAACCAATTGCAAATAGCAAAAAATAATTTACAAAAAAGTAAAGAGCTGTTAAACATTTATCATCAAGGCACTAAGCCGGATGAATTTAATATTTATGCTCCGGTAAGTGGTTACGTCATCGAAAAAAATATTTCTCCCAATACACAATTTCAAGGAAGTCAATCGCAAAGTCTTTTTACGGTTTCTGATTTAAATGAAATATATGTAGATGCAAATGTTTATGAAACCGACATAAACAAAGTGCATATGAACGATAGTGTTTATATAACAACATTGGCATATCCTGGTAAAATTTTTAGAGGGAAAATCTCTAAAATATTAAACGTATTAGATCCCACAACTAAAACAATGAAAGTAAGAGCGAAATTGGATAATAATATTTATTTAAAACCGGAGATGTTTGCACAGATAAGTATTTTGTATGAGTCTGGTGAAATAATGAAAGCTATTCCTAAAACTGCTGTTGTTTTTGACAACTCTATAAATTATTTGGTTATTCAAAGTGCTGATTCGGCAATTGTGAAAAAAATTGATGTAAGAAGCACCAATAGTATTTATGCTTATTTTGAAGGAGATGTTTCTAAAAAAGATAAAGTTTCTACAAAAGATGCATTATTAATTTATAATGCCATAAATGATTAACGTTAGGTAAGAAATCGATCAATCATAATGAAAAAACTAATCGCCTTTATTATATCTTATTCTCTTAAAAAAAGAGGTTTTGTTCTGTTTATTACTTTGCTATTAGTAACAATAGGAGTTATAAGTTATCAAAATACACCGGTTGAAGCTTTCCCCGATGTTACAAATACGCAAATTACCATTATTACTCAGTGGCCAGGCAGAAGCGCAGAAGAAATTGAAAAGTTTGTAACCATTCCTTTAGAAATTGCGCTCAATCCAGTCGCAAAAAAAACATCACTTAGGTCTACTACTTTATTTGGACTAAGCGTTGTAAAAATTATTTTTGATGATGATGTGGATGATATTTATGCACGTCAACAAGTAAATAATTTAATCGGTGGAGCTGATCTGCCCGATGGTGTTGATCCCGAAATTCAACCGCCTTACGGTCCAACAGGTGAAATATATCGCTATACAATTCAAAGTAAAAACCGAGGCCCACGTCAGTTAAAAACGCTTCAGGATTGGGTAATCGAACGTGCTTTAAAATCAGTACAGGGCGTAGCCGATGTTGTTAGTTTTGGCGGTGAAGTGAAATCGTATGAAATTAGTTTAAATAAAAATGCCTTAGATGAATATGATCTTACACCTCTTGATATTTATGAAGCAATAAATAAGAGTAATATTAATGTTGGTGGCGATGTGATTGAGAAAAATAATCAGGCTTATGTAGTGAGAGGTCTTGGAATTCTTTCAAGCATACCAGACATCGAAAACGTTATTATTGATTATAGAAATGGCGTACCTATTTATGTAAGAAATATTGCGCACGTGTTTGCAAGTTCATTGCCTCATCTTGGCCAGGTTGGCAGAGACACACTCAATAATGTAGTTGAAGGTATTGTGGTGATGAGAAAAGGAGAAAACCCAGGACTAGTTATTACAGCGGTAAATGATAAGATAAACGAACTGAATGATAAAATTTTACCGGGCGATGTAAAATTAATTCCGTTTTACAACCGTCAAAATTTAATTAATTTTTGTACCAAAACTGTTACACATAATTTGTTAGAAGGAATTTTTCTGGTAACAGCGATTGTTCTTTTATTCATGGCTAATTGGCGTACTACTTTAATTGTTTCAATCATTATTCCACTTGCTCTTTTATTTGCATTTATGTGTTTGCGTTTAAAAGGGATGAATGCAAATTTATTATCGTTAGGTGCAATTGATTTTGGTATTATTATAGATGGGGCCGTGGTGATGGTCGAAGGACTTTTTGTTTTACTAGATAAAAAATCTCATGAGTGGGGTATGGACAGTTTCAATAAGCGAAGTAAAAGAGGTATTATTAAGTTAACCGGTGTTGAATTAGGGCAGGCTATTTTCTTTTCAAAATTAATTATCATTACGTGTTTGCTTCCTATATTTTCTTTTCAAAAAGTAGAAGGAAAAATGTTCTCTCCTCTAGCTTATACTTTGGGTTTTGCATTAATGGGTGCTTTGTTTTATACATTAACTCTTGTTCCTGTATTAGTATCTCTTTTATTAAATAAAGATGTAAAAGAAAAGCACAACCACTTTGTTGAATGGATTCAGAGAAATGTGATGGGAGCATTTCAATTTTGTATGCACCATCGCGGAAAAACATTAATTATTGCAGGTGCTGTTGTTGTATTAGGTTTTGCATCATTTAAATTTTTAGGAAGTGAATTTTTACCACAATTAAATGAGGGCTCAATTTATGTCCGTGCAAATTTGCCTTTAAGTATTTCGTTGAATGAAGCTGTGAAGTTGAGTAAGGAGATGCGAAAAGTCTTTGCTAAATATCCGGAAGTTAAGCAACTTATGAGTCAAACAGGTAGACCAAATGATGGGACCGACCCAACAGGATTTTACAATGTTGAATTTTTTGTGGATCTTTTTCCGAAAGAAGAATGGAAAACGGGTAGATCAAAGGAAGAATTGATTGCTGCAATGCAAAATGATTTGAAGAGATTCCCTGGAATTAATTTTAATTTCTCTCAACCTATTATGGATAATGTTGAAGAAGCTGTGAGTGGTGTAAAAGGAAGTTTGGCCGTTAAAATTTTCGGTGACGATTTAGAATACATAGAACAACAAGCAGACCGAGTTTTTACAATTTTAAATCATATTGAAGGAATTGAAGATTTAGGTGTTATTAGGAATTTGGGTCAACCTGAATTGAGAATAGAATTAAATCGCTCTCGCATGGCTTCTTTTGGTATTAATACTGCAGATTGTAATTCAGTAATTGAAATGGCAATTGGTGGCAAGGCTGCAACACAGTTTTACGAAGGCAATAGAAAGTTTGATGTGCGTATTCGATTTGATAAACAATATCGCGCATCAGAACAAGAAATAGGAGATATTAAAGTTCCAAGTATTAGCGGAGCTAAAATTCCATTAAAAGAACTTGCCAAGATATATACAGTTACTGGCCCTCTTTTATTATTCAGAGATGACAATAAACGTTTTATCGCTATTAAGTTTTCTATTCGTGGAAGAGATATGGGTAGCACGGTTGATGAAGCACAAAGGAAAGTAAATAAAGTAATTAAATTAAGAAAAGGGTGTTCATTAAGTTGGAATGGTGATTTCGAAAATCAACAAAGAGCAAGTAAACGTTTGAGTATTGTTGTGCCAATTAGTTTAGTTCTTATTTATTTAATTTTATTTATTTTGTTTGGTAATACAAGCGATTCTCTTTTGGTTCTTGCTAATGTTCCCTTTGCTATCATTGGTGGTATATGGGCCTTGTTGGCAACCAAAATGAATTTTTCTATTTCTGCAGGCATTGGTTTTATTGCGCTGTTTGGTATTTGTATTCAGAATGGTGTTATTTTAATTTCCGTCTTTAAACAAAATTTAAAAGAGCGAATGCCATTAGATCAGGCAATTTCGCATGGTGTACTTTCTCGTATTCGTCCTGTAATTATGACTGCTTTAATGGCGATGATTGGATTGATGCCAGCTGCATTAAGTACAGGAATTGGAAGTGAAACCAGTAAACCGTTAGCCATTGTCATTATTGGTGGTTTAATTACGGCTACCATTTTAACGCTATTGGTTTTCCCAATAATATTTTATGGTTTTTATAGAAAAAGAATTTAATGAATTGAATCCTTTTAAAATTCTACGTGACCTCTAACGGCAAATGCGCTAACCGGACCACGATCTTTATTGTATGCAGCGTTTACGATATATTGATAATCTAATGTTATCCATAAAGTTTTTGCTAATCTGATCTTATAAAAAGTTTCAAGTATTTGCTCGTAACCATAATGTGGTAATTTTCCATCACCAATAATAAAGCCATATCCACCTGCATTTAAATAATTGATGTGAGCCTGAGAAATTCCGTTTGCTACAAATGCACAACCAAAAACATCATCAGGTCGTTTTATTTTTGTTGCTTTTATACTCAATCCTGCACTTGCACTTTGATCAATTTCTGTAAACGCCCAGGTAGCTGTTTGTCCATCATTCCAACTTGCTCTTGCAAAAACACCAATGTTATCAGTTAATTCCTGACAGAAATTTATTCCGAAACCATATTTCAATCCATCAAAAGTTGTCCCTAATTTTTTTCCTTGAATTATTCCGTTTAACGAACTATCGCCATGAACCATATTATTTACAGCTAAATTATATGAGGGTGCGCGTGACTGATTATGAAAAACTAAAAATTTGATCGAACCTATATGACTTTTAATTTTTAATTTTTTTTCGAACTCTGCAGTAAAACCATGTGTTTTACCAATTTCAACATCTAATGTTGGTGCATTTGCAATTTGAGGTACTAACACATCTGAAACACGAATTGCATAACCAGGTTTTACAAGTTCTACAACTGCACCCCAGGTGTAACCTCTTGTGTTTGCAGGGTAATCCCAGGCACCATTGCTCATTAACGACCAATTCATAAATTCGGTACGAGGGTCGTGACTATAACTGTTACCGTCAAAATAATCTGCAATACTAAATTTACCTGCACTAATTGTTATACGTGATTCTGGAACTTTACCCCCTAATTGATTTATTTCTCCATCTTCATATTCAGTTTTTTTATTTAATGCAATGTGTTGTTGAAAAAATGCACGTGCAATGTAAAAGGCCGGGGCTGGACTTCCAATTCGAAACGTTTCTCCATTAGCCGCGCCGGCAATTCCTAAAGCGTAACTCATTCCTTTTCCTCCTGCCACTTCCGGATTAACAAAAACTGCTGCACCTTTCCATAATTTTCTTCCAAGAAATAAAGTTGTCGTTAACGAAAGTGCTGTCTCACTGGTATCTTGTAAACTATTTACGCCGGAGTATGGTGAATGAAATCTTCCATGTCCTTGCATAATACTTGTCATTTGAAAATGGTAACTCCATTTTTCCGTTGAATCAAATTTATTTGAATTAACACCCATAAAATGACTTTCATCATCTTTACCTTGAGCATTAAGTTTTACACAAGAAAATAAAACAAATAAGATTGTTAATTCTATTTGCATGACTTTAATATGATTTATTTTTAAGAACATTAATTCTAATTAGAAACGGCAAAACTACGAAAAAGAAAAGGAAATAATGATTAATATTTAGATAGAATAAATTTCAATAAAAAAACGGAAAACTTTTTGTCTTCCGTTTTTTATTTTCAAATAAAAAAACAATAATTAGTTTATTACTAATTTGCCTCTGCTTACAGTTTTGTTATTATTAAAAACATTAAATGTATATATACCTTTCGCATTATTTTCTAAATTCAACTGTGCTTTACCCGATGTCATTGGAAATTTTCCTACTTCACGTCCAAGTCCATCAAATAATTTCACCTCACAATTTGACTCAAATTGAAGATCTGAAACTTCGATTTGTGCTGTTTGAGAAGCAGGATTTGGATAAACTTTATTTTCTAAATTACTTAAACTTTTTTCGTTTAAACCAGCACCTGTTATAATTTGACTAATTGGTAAACGAACAATTCTTGCTCCTCCAGATGTATTTACTCCAGCAACTATATAATTGCCACTTACAGTAATATGTTTCATTAAATTTTCATAATTCGAAAAATTTAAACCAACATTATATCTCGACCAATTTACTCCGCTGTTTAAGCTGTAAACAAAACCCGAATCGGTTGCAGCAAAAATTTGAGTTGAAGAATAAATATAAAAATCATTGATGCCATAAAATCCGTTATTGTCTCCAATATTATAAACAGTAGACCATGTAGCGCCTGCATCTGTTGATCTGCAAATTTTTCCGCCAAGGGTACCAGAGAATAATACGGTACTGGTTGCACCCAAAGAATTGATAATTTTATTAATATTTTCAGTTGGCATTCCTGTTGAAGCGCCAGCGAAGGTCATACCGCCATCAGTTGATTTAATGACACTTGAATTAGTAGTGCCCGCAAATAAAGTTCCGTTAAGGTTACGAATAACACTAACGATAGCTGAATTGGTTGGTGATGATTTCAATGCCCAGCTTGAACCATTCAATTGAAATATTTTAAAACTAACAGGGCTGTTAGGGCTAGCCGAAGCAATTACAGAGCCATTGATAGTAGTCATTGATTTAATAATTTGACCTGCAGTTACACCTGTTTGGGCTGTCCAATTATTTCCTGTTGTAGAAACAAATACAGTATTATTATTATAAGCATAAAGTGAAGAGCCACTTAAGGTGCCAAATGTAACTCCACTACTTGGAATACCAGTATTGCTTGAAGCCCATGTTGCTCCATCATCAGGTGAAGTAAATAATCCGCTTGTGGTAACATCACTCGCAAGTGCTTTTCCAAAAGCCGTTGTACAGTCATTGGAAGTATTGTTGGTGGTATACGCCCATTGAGCAAATGATGCGAATGAACTTAAGGTTAAAAGAGAAAGTAAAAGTTTTTTCATGATTAAAATTTTAAGATTAATAATTTTTTGCAAAACAAATTTAGTACAAAAAAGGAGATATGCAATAATGCGATTAAGTCTTGTAGTTTAAAAGCTCCTACTACGTTCTTTATAAAGGGAACATGATCGAAATATTCTTAACAAGAAAAAGCCAAATTGAACAAGAAATTTTTTTAATAACCGAAAGCTGCGTGAGGGATTGCAGTGGAAAGCCTCCTTCGACTGCCGCTCAGGACAGGCGAGGAGCTTGGAACGTAAAGCCCGCCCCGCCCAAAAAATTAGTCAGAACGAAAAAATTAATTGCGGGGACACGCCCAAATAAAAAAACAGCGAAATTACCTACAACAAGTCATTCGCCAAATTCGCTAACTCACTGCGTTCACCTCTTTCCAAAGTAATATGCGCATAAAGTGGTTGTCCTTTTACTTTATCAATTAAATAACTCAAGCCATTACTTTGTGTATCCAAATATGGTGTATCAATTTGATAGATATCACCGGTAAAAATAATTTTTGTGTTTTCACCAGCACGCGTGATGATTGTTTTTACTTCGTGAGGAGTTAAGTTTTGCGCTTCATCAACAATAAAAAAAACATTACTTAAACTTCTTCCACGAATGTATGCGAGTGGACAAACAACTAATTTTTGGTTTTCAACCATTTCATTTAATTGTTTATGCTCTTTGTCTTTTTCGCTGAACTGACTTCTGATAAATTTTAAATTATCCCAAAGTGGTTCCATGTATGGATTTAATTTACTGTTTACATCACCGGGCAAATAACCAATATCTTTATTGCTTAATGGTACAATTGGCCGGGCTAAATAAATTTGATGATAGTTTCTGCGTTGCTCTAAAGCACCTGCTAAAGACAATAATGTTTTTCCTGTTCCTGCTACACCTTGAATCGTAACCAATTTTAAATCAGGATTCATAATGGCATCTAAAGCAAAAGCTTGTTCCGCATTCTTCGGGATGACGCCAAATGCAGCTGATTTTACAACGCGTGTAATAGTGTTGTTATCTTTATTATATCTCGCTAAAACACTTTGGTTGCCATTTTTTAAAATGTAATAGTGATTTGGAATAATTTCATTTTTCTTTAAAACATCTTCCGCTTTGCAAAAACCATTATTGTAAATACTAGTGATCGCATCTTGTTTTATTTTTTGAATCTCGCTTCTACCGGTATAAAGTTCATCAATGGTTTTTACTTTTCCTGTTTCATAGTCTTCGGCATTTAGACTCAACGATTTTGCTTTGATACGTAAATTAATATCTTTCGTAACTAAAATTACTTTTCTGTCAGGATGTTGTTCTGCAGTATATAAAGCAGTATTTAAAATACGATGATCAGCTTTTTTATCATCAAAAATTCTTTCTGCATTAACTTTGCTGTTCGTATTCATCTCAATTTTGAATTTGCCTCTGTTTGGCCCGTTGATGGCTGTCCAATCTTGCAACGTATTATTGCCACTTAATTGATCGATGTATCTGGTAAATTCTCTTGCAGAATAATTCTTAGTATCGTTACCTTTTTTAAAATTATCCAATTCCTCTAAAACAGTTATTGGTATTACAACATCGTGTTCGGCGAAATTTTTTATTGCTGTGTGATCGTATATAATTACTGAAGTATCAAG
Source organism: Bacteroidota bacterium (assembly GCA_013288385.1). Lineage (GTDB taxonomy): Bacteria > Bacteroidota > Bacteroidia > B-17B0 > Aurantibacillaceae > Aurantibacillus. Next base: position 67,846 of record JABDBZ010000003.1, on the reverse strand, counting down.
GACAAAAATTTTAGTAGCTTCTTTTTTGCGTGCAGGAGATTTTTTTACGGCCATGTTGAAAAGGATTTGTGCTAAATTAGACGTAAAAGATAGTCTATTTTTTGAAGCAAGGCATTTTAATAAACAGCTAAATGTTTATTTGTGATGAATTACAAACAGAGCCCTTTTTTCAGCACTTTTCAACATCTCCCGCCTAATTCTGCCAATCTTTTAACTTTGTTTTTTTATAATTATGAGCAAACCAAAACAAGTAAAAAGCGCCTTAATATCAGTATATTATAAAGACAATTTAGAACCTATCATAAAAAAATTACATGCTCAAAATGTAACACTTTATAGTACCGGTGGCACTCTTTCATTTATTCAAAAGTTGAATATACCAGTTACAGCTGTTGAATCGGTTACAAATTATCCGGAGATTTTTGGTGGCCGGGTTAAAACGCTTCACCCTACAATATTTGGTGGTATCTTGAACAGAAGAGATAATCCTACAGACATTTTAGAAAAAGAACAACATCATATTGGTGATATTGACTTAGTGATTGTTGATCTTTATCCATTCGAAGAAACTGTTGCAGCAGGTGCTTCTGAAGAAGATACTATTGAAAAGATAGATATTGGCGGAATCTCTTTGATTAGAGCTGCTGCAAAAAACTTTAATGATGTGTTGATAGTTTCTTCTAGAAATGATTATGCGGAGTTGCTCGCCCTGCTTGAATCTAAGAAAGGCATGACTGACTTGTCGGACAGGAAGTCTTTTGCTGCCAAGGCTTTTGCTACTTCATCTCACTACGACACAGCCATTTTTAATTACTTTAATAGAACAGAGAAATTAACGCAATTCAAACAAAGTATTCAAAGTGGACAAATATTGCGCTATGGTGAAAATCCGCATCAACAGGGGATTTTTTATGGAGACTTGAATGCTTTATTCACGAAATTAAATGGAAAAGAATTATCCTATAATAATTTATTAGATGTAGATGCTGCCGTTGCTTTGATCGCAGAATTTAAAAATGCTGATCCAACCTTTGCTATTCTCAAACACAACAATGCTTGTGGAATCGCTACTCGTAAAACCCTTTTGCAAGCATGGAATGATGCTTTGGCAGGTGATCCGGTTTCGGCGTTTGGAGGTATTTTGATTTGTAATAAAGAAGTAGATGCCGAAACTGCGAAAGAGGTTACTAAGCTATTCTGTGAAGTAATTATTGCGCCTTCGTATAATGCCCAAGCATTGGAAACATTGAAAAGTAAACCAAACCGAATTATTCTCACCCAAAACGAAGTTGAGTTCCACCATCGTTCTTTTAGAACCTTGTTGAACGGAGTAATTGAACAGGATAAAGATCTGAAAACAGAAACTGAAAAGGATCTTCAAACAGTTACCACCAAAGCACCAACTTCAGCTGAGATTAAAGATTTACTATTTGCTAATAAATTGGTGAAGCATACTAAATCAAATACAATTGTACTTGCCAAAAACGGAGCTTTACTCGCAAGTGGTACAGGCCAGACTTCCAGAGTTGATGCGCTTCGCCAGGCAATTGCCAAAGCACAAAGTTTTAATTTCGATTTAAAAGGAGCAGTCATGGCGAGTGATGCTTTTTTCCCATTTCCGGACTGTGTTGAGATAGCTCACAAGGCTGGTATTACTGCAGTAATACAGCCTGGAGGTTCAATAAAAGATAAAGAGAGTGTAGCCTATTGCGACAACAACGGTGTAAGTATGGTGTTTACAGGTAACCGACATTTTAAACATTGAGCACTTGATATATTAATTATTGACCCAAGAAAAAACAGAAAACAATTTATAACTTTAATAAAATATTTACGTATACCTTGATTAGATAAACACTTATGGGACTTCTCGATTTTTTAACGCAGGATATTGCAATTGACTTAGGGACAGCTAACACAATTATCATTCATAATGACAAGGTTGTGGTTGATGAGCCCAGTATAGTTGCAGTTGATCGCACTACACAAAAAGTTATAGCTGTTGGTCGCGCTGCACAAATGATGCACGGTAAAACGCACGAGAACATTAAAACTATTCGTCCATTAAAAGATGGAGTTATCGCCGATTTTCAGGCTGCTGAAGAAATGATCAAAGGAATGATCAAAATGATTAATCCCGGAAATAAGTTTTTTAAACCATCATTACGCATGGTTATTTGTATACCGAGTGGTATTACAGAGGTGGAGAAACGTGCAGTACGTGACAGTGCTGAACATGCCGGTGCAAAAGAAGTTTACATGATCCATGAGCCAATGGCTGCTGCAATTGGGATGGGCATTGATGTTGAAGAACCAATGGGAAATATGATTATTGACATTGGTGGTGGTACTTCTGAAATTGCCGTTATTGCTTTGGGTGGTATTGTGTGTGATAAATCTACTCGTATTGCAGGTGATGATTTTAACGCAAACATTGAAGAATACATGCGACGCCAACATAACATTTTAATTGGTGAACGAAGTGCAGAGCGTGTAAAAATTGAAGTTGGAGCTGCTATGACAGAAATTGATAATCCACCTGCAGATTACGCAGTGCAAGGAAGAGATTTAATGAGTGGTATTCCGAAAGAAGTTTATATAAGTTATGTTGAGATCGCACATTGTTTAGATAAATCTATTTCAAAAATTGAGGAAGCGATCTTAAACGCACTAGAAATGACACCTCCGGAGTTAGCAGCAGATATTTACCGCAAAGGAATTTATATGGCCGGTGGTGGTTCACTTTTACGCGGATTGGATAAACGAATTTCAATGAAAACAAAATTACCCGTTCATGTATGTGAAGATCCATTAAGAGCGGTTGCAAGAGGTACCGGAATTGCACTTAAAAATGTTCATAAATTCCCGTTCCTTATCAAGTAATAGAGTTCATTCCTGATTAGATTTAAAACGGAACATGGAAAGAATTTCCGGTTTTGTTATTTCGTTGAACACATTATTTTAATAAACTGAACGGTGCGAAATCTATTAGCCTTTTTATATAAGCATCATTTTATTTTCGTGTTTCTACTCGTGCAAGTTGTTTGCTTTTGGTTAATGATGCGCGGTAAAAATTATCAAGGGTCTCGACTCATTAATTCATCAAACAGAGTTGCGGCGAACATTTATGAAGCAGAAGCGAATACCAAAGAATATTTTTCTTTGAAAAGAGAAAATGCAATTTTAGCAGCAGAAAATGCAGCACTTATCAATAAATTAAAAACCAATTATATCGCTATCTCATTAAATGAATTCAAAGTTCACGATACACTTTACAAACAGCAATATCAATACATCGGAGCAAAAGTAGTAAATGCTTCTATTAATAACAGAAGTAATTATATTACATTAAATGTTGGTTCATCAAGTGGTATTGGTCGCGACATGGCCGTTTTTAATAGTCTAGGAATTATTGGAATTGTAAAAGATGTCTCAAGCAATTTCGCTAGCGTAATGAGTATTTTGCATAAAGACATTAAAGTAAATTGTCAGTTAAAACGTGATGGAAGTTATGGTCCGTTAATTTGGGATGGAAGAGATTATAAATATTGTTTGCTCACTGATATTCCTACACATGCAAAAATTAGAAGGAATGATACGGTTATCACCAGTGAGTTGTCCGGTATTTTTCCGGAAGGCATTATGGTTGGAACAATTGATAGTTACGAAAGACGGCAGAATGAGCCATTTTATACAGCACGCGTTAAGCTCAGTGCCGATCTTAAAAAATTAAATTATGTGTACGTGATTAAGAATAGATACAAAGCAGAAAAAGATTCATTAGAACAAAAAACACAAACGCAAAGTGACAAATAAAATAGCTGTAAATATTTTTAGGTTCATTGTTCTTGTTTTACTACAAGTATTAATTGTGCGTAATATAAATTTTGGCACCTATTTTATTATGTTGCCTTATGTGTTGTTTATTATTTCACTCCCGTTTGAAACGCCTCGTTTATTAATTTTAGGTTTATCCTTTTTATTGGGAATAAGCATAGATATTTTTTACAGTACTCCCGGACTTCACGCGTCGGCTTGTACTACAATGGGTTTTGCGCGTTATTATGTTTTGAAATTTGTTTCACCTCGCGAAGGTTATGATGTGGTTGTACAGCCAACTATTGAAGATATGGGTTTAGAATGGTTCATTAAATATGCAGGTGTATTAATACTCGTTCATCATTTCGTATTTTTTTATTTTGAAGTTTTTCGTTTTGATGAATTCTTCCGGACTTTTTTAAGAGTAATTTTAAGTAGCATTGGCACATTTTTAATGGTATATCTCATCCAGTTTTTATTTTACACAAAGCGGTTTAGAAAATGAGTATTAATAATTCACATCTTACTGATCGGAAATATTTCATAGGTGGATTTTTTATCCTCATTATTTTGATCTATGCGGTTCGTTTATTTTATATTCAAGTAGTAGATGATCAATATCAAATCGCTTCCGATAGTAACGCGTTTCGTTATCAAACAGAGTACGCGGTGAGAGGATATATTTTTGATCGTAAAGGAAAACTTTTAGTATTTAACGAGCCGTCTTATGATCTAATGATCATACCGCGAGAAACAAAAGGCTGCGACACCCTGGCCTTGTGCGAAATATTGGATATTAATAAAGAAGAATATTTAAAGCGTGTCAAAAAAGCGTGTCAGCATCCCAACTCACCGCGGAAAGAGAGTATTTTTGAAAAGCAATTATCTCAAGAAACATACGCTGTATTGCAAGAAAAGATCTATCGCTTCAACGGGTTTTTTGTACAGAAGAGAACTGTAAGAAAATATCCGCGACCAATTGCTGCGCATTTAATGGGTTATGTTGGTGAGGTAAGCAAAGAGAAAGCAAAAAAAGATTCGACGTATAAAGAAGGTGATTATATTGGCATCAGTGGTATTGAAAAAAGTTATGAAGAAGAATTGCGAGGAAAAAAGGGAATTCAAATTCAGATAACTGACGTAAATAATAAAGTTGTTGGTAGATACAAAGATGGCAAATACGATACGCTTGCTATTCCGGGTAAGCCTCTGTATTCTTCAATTGACGCCGACTTACAAGAGTATGGTGAATTATTAATGCGCGGAAAAAAAGGCGCCATCGTTGCCATCGAACCTTCAACCGGCGAAATTTTATGTTTGATATCGAGCCCGTCTTATGATCCAAATATTTTAGTGAGTGGAAAAGAACGCTCACGAAGTTTTGCAAAATTGTACGCCGATACTGAAAACGTTCCCCTATTCAATCGTGCATTAACAGCGATGTATCCGCCGGGATCTATTTTTAAATTGATTGATGCATTGATTGCTCAAAATGACGGATTGATCAATCGTGGCACGGTTTATCCATGCGCTATGGGTTATCCGCCCATGGGAGGTAAACCAAAATGTCATGCACATGGTGGAGGAAGAGATTTAGTTGGTTCTATCGCGGCCTCATGTAATTCTTATTACAGTTATGTTTTCAGAGATATTGTTGATCAAAAAAAATACCCCGATTTTAAAGATGGTTATAATCATTGGCGTGATATGGTTATGAGTTTTGGCCCGGGTACAAGATTAGGAACAGATTTACCATATGATAAACCGGGGAATGTTCCGAGCGCACCATATTATGATAAAGTATTTGGTAAAAATGGATGGCGAAGTAATACAATTGTTTCCTTAGGAATTGGTCAGGCCGAATTAACGTTGGTACCTTTGCAAATGGCGAATGTAGTTGCAACTATCGCCAATAAAGGATTTTATTATACGCCTCATTGCATCAAAGGAGTTGGCAAAGAAAAACATTTAGATAAACGATTTAAGGAAAAACATTATGTTGGTGTTCAAAACCAAGAGGCATATAACATTGTGATAGAAGGCATGCAACATGCGCTTGAACCGGGTGGAACTGCATTTGCAAACAGATTAAAAGATATTGTTGTTTGCGGAAAAACAGGAACAGCGGAAAATCCACATGGAAAATCTCACGCGGTATTTTTAGCATTTGCGCCAATGGATAATCCAAAAATTGCATTTGCGTGTATTGTTGAAAATGCAGGTTTCGGTGGGGTATGGAGTGCGCCGATTGTAACATTGATGATAGAAAAATATTTAAAAGGTAAAACTGACAGACCGGAAGTTGAGAAACGAGTGATGGAAGCAGATCTTATTCATGGACAAAATTTACTTTCAACAGGATTTCATTAATGCAAAGTAGAAATCAAAATAGTTTATTTTATGGCGTAGATCGCGTATCTATTATGCTTTATGTAGTGATGGTAATTATGGGCTGGTTAAATATTTATGCCGCAGTTTATAATGACGAACACAGTAATATTTTAGACATGACGCAAAAATATGGTAAGCAGTTGATCTGGATTTCTGGCGCAGCCATTTTAGCCTTTTCGATATTACTAATTGATTCCGATTTTTTCACGGCATTCTCTTATGTATTTTATGGTGTTTTATTGTTTGCAAATATTTTGGTTCGGTTTATAGGAAGAGAAATAAAAGGTTCTCACTCCTGGCTTGGCGTTGGTGGTTTTGGTATTCAACCAGCCGAATTTATGAAGTTTGCAATGAGCTTGGCGTTGGCAAAATTTTTAAGCAATCAACAAATTGCGGTTAACCAAATATTCCGTTTACGAATAAAGGATATTATCAAAAATTACAAGAATACATTTATAGCGCTGGCAATTATTATTGTTCCACTTATCCTTGTAAAAAAGTTGCAAGACGAAACCGGCTTAGCCATTGTGTTTATTGCTTTCATTATTGTTCTCTATCGTGAAGGATTATCTGTTTCTTTTTTAATGATTGGTATGCTCATTGCTATTTTATTTGTGGTTGCTTTAGTTGTTGCAAATACAAGCGCAGTATTAATTTCATTAGGTATACTCGCACTTTCATCATTCATCATTGTTCCGCGCAACCGAAGAAATTTATTGATCGTTTCACTCGTATACTTACTTGCTGCCGGAGTTGTTTTGGGAGCAAATTTTATGTATCAAAAATTAGAGCCGCATCAAAAAGATAGAATAGATGTGTTGTTAAATAAAAAAACGGATTTGAAAGGCGTTGGTTACAATGTGAATCAAGCGAAAATCGCAATTGGTTCCGGTGGCTTTTTAGGTAAAGGCTATTTACAAGGAACTCAAACCAAATATGATTTTGTGCCGGAGCAGGAAACAGATTTTATTTTTTGTACGGTTGGTGAAGAATGGGGTTTTGTTGGCAGTATAGGCGTTGTATTTTTAGAACTCTTTCTTATTTTAAGAGTCATATTTTTGGCTGAAAGGCAACGATCGTCTTTCAGTCGGATTTATGGTTACGGTGTTGCAAGTGTTTTATTTTTTCATTTGGCCGTTAATATTGGCATGACTATTGGCTTAATGCCGGTGATAGGTATTCCATTACCATTCTTCAGTTATGGAGGATCTTCCTTATGGAGTTTTACCATACTCCTTTTTATTTTTATAAAATTGGATGCAAATCGCCTGTTAATACTTCGTTAATTTTAAATCCTACTAAATTAGTAGTATATTTGTTTCACTTATTTTTTAATGCTTCAAAAAAAGACAAAATATGCCATAAAAGCCTTAGTGGCTCTCGCAAAAGTATATTACGATAAAAAACCTTTGCGCATTTCAAAAATCTCCGAGTCAGAAAAAATCCCAAGAAAATTTTTAGAAGCTATTCTTTTAGAATTAAGGCATCATGGTTATGTTGGAAGTAAAATGGGTGTTACGGGTGGTTATTATTTAACCAAGCATCCGGAAGAAATAATGTTGAGTCACATTATTCGTTCAACCGGTGGACCAATAGCATTGTTGCCTTGTGTGAGTTTAAACTTTTATGAAAAATGTGAGGAGTGTCCGAGTGAAGAAACTTGTTCTTTACATGATGTTGTTTTGGAAGTAAGAGAAGCAAGTTTAAAAATACTTTCAAAAACAAGTTTAACCGATCTGATCTTAAAAGAGAAGAAGTTGATCCGAAACTTAAAGAAGTAAGTTTTTACTGAAGGTAATAATCCTACAACCTCAGGATTGGCCTTATACAGCGCATATTTCAGACCCTATTAAATACTTTTGGGTTGATGGAAAGAAACACGTATTTTTGCACTCTTGAGAACTAAATTGAGTATTTTATTTTCTTAAAACAATATTCATTTTTATACCTAAAAAAACAAATAGAAATGTATATTTTAATATTTTTTCTTGCACACTGGTTTTTGTCTTTGTTCTGTCAAACGTTCTATTTGCATCGATACGGAGCTCACAAAATGTTTACGATGAATCCTTTTTGGGAAAAGTTTTTTTATATGTTAACCTTTATCACACAAGGTTCTTCTTTTTTAAATCCCAGAGCATATGCTATTTTACACCGCATGCATCATTCTTATAGTGATACAGAAAAAGATCCTCATTCGCCTTTATTTTTTAAAGATGTTTGGCACATGACCATGCATACAAAAGATATTTATTTGAATTATGCTAAGCACAATGTTGAACCCGAAGAGCAATTCAAAGGCAATTATCCTGAGTGGAAATTATTAGATAGAATTAGCGATAGTTGGTTTGTGAGAATTGGTTTTGCGGTTTTGTACACTTTGTTTTATATAAAATTTGCAACCGTTTGGTGGATGTTTTTATTATTACCAATTCATTTTTTTATGGGACCAATACATGGCGCTATTGTTAATTGGTGTGGACATAAATATGGTTACTCTAATTATGACAATCATGATCACAGCAAAAATACTTTGCCAATAGATTTTATAATGCTTGGCGAATTATTCCAAAACAATCATCATAAAAAACCGGATGATGTAAATTTTGCACAAAAGAAATTCGAACTCGATCCTACTTATTTTATTATTAAAATAATGAGCGGACTAAACATCATTCACTTAAAAAAATCGTAACATAAAAAATAACCATTAAATTTATACGGAAATGAGCCCATATTTGTTTATCCCGCTTGTCTCTTTCGCATCAGTTAGCATCATCATGATCCTTGTATGGATTTGGGCTAAAGCCATCAAAAATAACGGTATTGTAGATATTTTTTGGGCATTTAATTTTTTAGTTATTGCAATTATCATTTGGCTTTTGGCTAACGGTTATCCACCACGTAAAAATATAGTTTGTTTACTTGCTGCCTTGTGGAGTTTGCGATTAGGTCTTTATTTATTGATCAGAGTTGGTTCACATTTGAAAGAAGAAGAAGGTCGATATAAAAAATTACGTGAAGAATGGAACGACACTAAATTCTTTTTCTTTTTTCAAATGCAAGCTTTTTCAAATGTGATGTTGTCTCTTCCATTTTTCTTTATCGCATTAAATCCTGAACCGCAAATAAGTTTGATTGAATATATTGGTGCAGGTTTGTGGTGTGTTAGTATCGTTGGAGAAGGTTTATCGGATTGGCAATTAAAACATTTCAAAAAGGATCCTGCGAATAAAGGGAAAGTTTGTCAATATGGATTGTGGAATTATTCCCGCCACCCAAATTATTTTTTCCAATTTATGATTTGGATCTCTGTTCTTATTTTTGCTATCCCTAGTCCGTACGGATGGATTTCAGTTATTTGTCCACTTTCAATTGGTTATTTAATTTTTAAAGTTACAGGAATCCCTATGACGGAAGAACAAGCTGTACGAAGCAAAGGCGAAGCTTATAAGGAATATCAGCGGACAACAAGTTCTTTTGCTCCTTGGTTCAAAAGGAAATAATTTGAATCTAAATTATTTCCAAAACATTCAATAAAGTAAATATGTTTTACGATAAATTATTAGAACAAAATAAAATTCCTGATAGTTTAATTCGTATTGGTATTCGTAAATTATTAAAGCAACGTTTACAAGAAGAAAAAAAGGATAATACAGAACTTCAACAAGCGCATTTAATGAGTTTAATTGCGGAGTTAAAAAATTCACCAATTGCAATAAATACAATTGATGCGAATGAACAACATTACGAAGTACCTACTGAGTTTTATAAATACTGTTTAGGAAAACACTTAAAATATAGTAGTGGTTTTTGGAAAGCGGGTGTAAAAGATATTGACACTTCTGAAAAAGATATGTTAGAATTGACATGTGAACGAGCTGAATTAAAAGATGGACAAGATGTTTTGGAATTAGGTTGTGGCTGGGGATCCTTATCCCTGTTTATGTCCGCTAAATACCCGAAAAGTAATTTCACAGTCGTATCAAACTCACGGACTCAAAAAATTTATATTGACGAACAAGCTCAATTGAGAGGGATCAAAAATCTTTCCGTTATAACAATTGATATAAATTCATTTTCTATTGATAAAATTTTCGATAGAGTAGTGTCGGTTGAAATGTTCGAACACATGCGTAATTATGAAAAGCTAATGCAAAAAGTGGCTTCTGTTTTAAAACCCGATGGAAAATTATTTGTACATATTTTTACGCACAAAGAATACGCTTATAAATTTGAAGTAAAAGATGAAACAGATTGGATGAGTAAATATTTTTTTACTGGTGGAATTATGCCGAGCGATCATTTATTACTTTATTTTAATGATCATTTAAATATTGATCAACATTGGCATGTGAGCGGAATGCATTATAGTAAAACATCAGAGGCCTGGTTGCAAAACATGGATAAAAACAAACAGTATATCATGCCTCTGTTTGAAAATGCATATGGAAAAGAAAATGCATTAAAATGGTGGGTTTATTGGCGCATTTTTTATATGGCTTGTGCCGAGTTATGGGGATATAATAATGGTGAAGAATGGATAGTGAGTCATTACTTATTTAATAAAAAATAAAATGCAAAAGCTGGCTATAATTGGTACTGGAGTTGCCGGCATGGGTTGTGCACATTTTCTCAATAAAAAATACGAGATAACTCTTTTTGAACAGAACGATTATATTGGTGGACATACCAATACAATTTCTGCTGATGAGGATGGAAAGCCGGTTTTTATGGATACCGGTTTTATGGTTTTTAATTTTGAAACTTATCCTTATTTATGCGAATTGTTTAAAGAAATAAAAGCCCCAATTAAAAAAACGGACATGTCATTTAGTGTTCAACATGTTCCTTCCGGGTTAGAATATAATGGATCAGGAATTAGTGGTTTATTTGCGCAACGGAAAAATATTTTCAATTTGAAATATATAAAAATGCTATTTCAAATTTCTCGTTTTAATAAAATAAGTGTTGCTATAATGAATGATCCAAAATATCAGAATTATACTTTGGCTCAGTTTATTAAAGAGTTTGGGTTTGGTGATGACATGCTATGGAAATATTTGATCCCAATGAGTTCAGCAGTGTGGAGTACACCTATGGAAAAGATGCTCGATTTCCCTGTAATTACTTTAATTCGCTTTTTTAAGAATCATGGTTTTTTAGGATTAAATACGCAACATCAATGGTACACTTTACAAAATGGATCACAATCTTACCGTGAATTATTAATAGAACCATTTCGAAATAAAATCCAGATCAACAAGAAAATCATAAAATTAAAACGAGAAAAAGAAGGTGTTATTTTGGAATTTGAAAATGGTTCTTCTCAAGATTTCGATAAAGTAATTTGTGCTTCTCACGCTAATCAAACATTAACTTTTCTAAATAAGCCAACTGAACTCGAACAAGAATTATTATCGCCATTTAAATACGAAAGAAATATTGCTACTGTGCATACAGATGAAACAGTTATGCCGCACAATAAAAAAACGTGGAGCAGTTGGAATTATAGAATCGAAGAAAAAAACGGAAAGCTTTTACCGAGTACTATTTATTGGATGAATAGTCTGCAAGGTGTTTCCGATAAAAGGAATTATTTTGTTTCGATCAATGCAATTAAAAACTCTATTCGGCCAAATAAAATCATAAAAGAAATTGATTACGAACATCCTTTGTTTGACATTGAAGCCATGAAGGCTCAATCAAAATTAAGTCAGTTAAATGTAAGCGGACCAGTTTATTATTGTGGAAGTTATTTTAAATATGGCTTTCACGAAGATGCTTATGCCAGCGCAGTAGAATTGTGTAAATTACTATAATGAATTCTTGTTTATATAAAGCAACTGTAATGCACAATCGTTTGGCGCCAAAGCCTCACAAATTTCATTATAATGTGTTTATGTTTTATATTGATTTGGATGAATTAGATCTACTCAAAAATAAGTTTGTTTTATTTAGTCATAACCGATTTAATTATTTTAGTTTTAAAGACAAAGAGCATTTGCAATTACCCATTGAAAAGCCTGATCAGACAAAGAGTACAAAGGAGCATATTTTAAACTATTTAAAACAAAATGGCATCAATGAATCTGTTGGAAGAATAATGCTTTTGACAAACTTAAATATATTAGGTTATAATTTTAATCCGGTTTCTTTTTATTTTTGTTTCGATAAAACCAATAATCCTATATGTTCCATTGCTGAGGTAAGTAATACATTCCGGGAAATGAAACCTTATTTTTTAGGAAAAGATCAATTAACAGATAGCGCATTCCGTTTAAATACAACTAAGTATTTTTATGTTTCTCCATTTATAGATCATGATACCAATTTCGATTTTGTTTTACATGTTCCTAATGAAAAACTGAATATTAGGATTGATGATTTGAAAGATGAAAAGCGTTTTTTTATTAGTACTCTAACAGGAACAAAAAGGGCCTTGACAAATTTGAATTTAGTTTGGTATAGTATCCGTTTCCCATTATTAACGATAAGAATAATTGGCTTGATCCACTGGAATGCCATGTTATTATGGGCTAAGAAGATCCATTTTCATAAAAAAGCCGAACACCCAACCTTGCAAAAGGATGTATTTAATAAGTATAAAGAATAAAGATATTTGCACAATTGGAAGTCTATTTTGTATATTCGTAAATAATATTTGTTGAATAGAATGTCGGCTACCATTGCTTTAAATACAAAAAGAGGATTTTATGAAAAAGTAGTTTTAAACGTACTTTCAAAAATGCATCTCGGCAAGTTAAACCTTACACTTCCTAATGGCGAATTAGTTGAGTTGGGAAATGGTGAAGGAGATATTAAAGCAAGTATTGCAATTCGAAACCCTGAATTTTTTAGACGTTGTGTATTATACGGAGATATTGGCTTTGGCGAATCATACGTTGATGGTGATTGGGATTCTGAGAACATAACGGAAGTAATCAAATGGTTTTTATTGAATGTAGATAATGCGCCAATGGTTTCCGGTAGTTCAGCGCAATCATTTTTTTTGAATAGTTTAAATTTTCTCAATATAATCTATCATTCAAAAAGAGAAAATAGTTTGAATGGGTCCAAGAAAAATATTTCGGCACATTATGATCTCAATAATGATTTTTTCGCAACTTTCTTAGATTCAACCATGACTTATTCTTCCGCTTATTTTGAAAGAGAAGGAATGACATTAGAACAAGCGCAGCTTACTAAGTATGATAGACTTTGCAAGCAATTAAATTTAAAGCCGAGCGATCATGTTTTAGAAATAGGAAGCGGTTGGGGAGGAAATGCAATATACATGGCGAAGAATTATGGCTGCCAAGTCACTACAGTAACTATATCAGAAGAACAATATAAACTGGCCAAAGAATTGGTTGTGAAAGAAAATCTAACAGATAAGATAAATGTTTTAATTCAGGATTACAGAAATTTAAAAGGTCAGTTTGATAAAATTGTTTCTATAGAAATGTTAGAAGCGGTTGGCGCTAAGTTTTACGATACCTATTTTAAAAAGTGTCATGATTTATTAAAGAGAGATGGAATTTTAGCACTTCAGGTAATTACTTGTCCCGATTCACGTTTTGAAAGTTTGAAAAATGGAGTTGATTGGATTCAGAAACATATTTTCCCAGGTTCATTACTACCTTCTGTTGCAGAAATTAATAAGGCTATTAATAATACAGGCGATCTATCCATGATTGATCTAAAGGACTTTGGTTTGCATTACGGAAAAACACTTTCTATTTGGAGAGATCAATTCAATTCTAATTTACCAAAAGTTAGTAGTTTAGGTTTTGATGCAACCTTTGTAAGAAAATGGAATTATTATTTGTGTTATTGTGAAGCGGCTTTCAATATGAGAAACATTAGCGTAATGCAATTGGTTTATACACGGCCAAATAATATCAGTTATTAGGATTCTTTTCCTTGAATTTTGTAAACAGCAATGCTGCTAGTAAACAAAGCACAAATCCTAGAATACCATTTAGTCTAATTCCCAAATCATTCCCAACATCTTTACCGTAAATAAGAAGCATAGCAAATAAAGCGATGCCAAAGGTCTGCGCAATTTTTACGAAGAAATAACGAACTGCAAAATAAATTGCTTCTTTGTTTTGTTTAGTATCATGACTATCTTTTTCAATTATTTCAGCAAGAATAGCGTTTGGTAAAATATTTAAAGACGCTAAAGGAATTGCCGCGATTGCAATGAGTGCATAGATCTGCACTTGAGATTGAATTTGAAGTTTTCCCAGAAAAAAAATCCCCAAGAAAACAAGTGCGAGTAAACATAAAGAAAACAGAACAATTTTTTTCTTCCCAATTTTTTTTGCAAAATAATTAGTTATCGGATAAAATATAAACGAAACTAAAACCATTGTGATCATGAGTTTATTGCCAACACTTTCCGGCAATCCTAAAAGAACAGTCACAAAATACATTAAACCGGAAGTGATGATAGTTACAGAAATAAAATAACTGAAATCTGCAACTACAAATAGTAAGAAGTTTTTATTGGAGAGAGTTTGTTGCAAGGCAATTTTGAGCGGAATGGAACTGGGCTGGCTTGTACAATATTTTTTTTCGTCGATTGAAAATGCAGTGATGAGCATAAATATTCCTGCCAGAATTGCGAATATTAAAACTGTGTATTGAAGGGCAGCAATTTTGGAAGATACACCCATACTAGTTTGCAGCCATTCTGCTAAATTAAATGCGTTGGAGCAAATACCAATTCCAAAAACATATCCAACCGATTGCCACATGGCTAATTTTACTTTATCGTCTGAGCTCTTTGCTAATTCTGGTAGCAAAGCATTATATGGAATAATATAACTCGTGGATGAAATATAAAAGCCAATTAATGTAACTACAAGCCAAACTACATTAATTGGGTCTTCTTCTTGTTTTAAAGGATAAAAAATAAGAAAGCAAAAAACTAAAGAAGGTATAATTGCCAGTTTCATGATAGGTATTCGTCTGCCTTTTGGATTATTGCTCTTGTCGCTGAATTGCGCAATAAATGGATCATACACAGCATCAATTAGTCTGCCACTTGCCGTGATCAAAGCCACAGCATTAAATATTCCGAAAACAGTGATTTGAGTAATTAAATTAGGTAAGCCACTATTGGAAGGAGGGAGATATAAATAAACGAGTATTACGCTGATCAAATTAATAAGTACACTCCATCCCATCATACCAAAAGAATAGGCAAGCATTATTCGGAATGGAAGTTTGGTTGTTGTCATTTGATGTATCTAATGTAAGAAATATTAAATTGACTTTAGACGAGGCTATATTTTCACTAATCAGAATAGTTATTATCAAAAAACCATCTTTTTATTTAAAAATAAAAGTAAAAAGAGAAGATTTAGGAACCTATTTTAGAGAAAGACTTTCTAGTATTTATGAGTGTTTTGGAACATAAAATCCTATTATACCGATAGGATATATAGAAAATAGTTTTACTTTTGCTTGTATAATCAAAACTGATACTATTACTTTGTACTCAATAATGGAAAAAGCAAATCAAAATAGAGAAATAAGCAAACGTAGCATCTGCTGCATGATGCCTTTATTACTTTGTGGATGAGCTGGTTTTATAAATTTTAATTAAAAAAAGCCCTTCCGCAAAACGCGAAGGGCTTTTTTTATGATTAACTAAAAAATAGTATAAACAAATATAAAAGCAAAAGTTATGTCAATTAGATTAGGAGATATCGCACCGGACTTTGTAGCAGAGTCGAGCGAAGGAAAAATTAATTTTCATCAATGGTTAGGAAATAGCTGGGGAATATTATTTTCCCATCCCGCAGATTTTACTCCGGTTTGTACAACCGAATTAGGGACAGTAGCAAAACTAAAACCTGAGTTTGAAAAAAGAAATGTAAAAGTGATTGCATTAAGTGTTGATCCGGTGGAATCACATTTAAATTGGATAAAAGATATTAATGAAACACAAAATACAACTGTGAATTTCCCAATCATTGCTGATCCAATTTTTGAAGTTTCTAAATTGTATGATTTTGTTCATCCAAATGCTTCCGACAAATTCACTGTTCGTTCGGTTGTAGTTATTGGTCCTGATAAAAAAGTAAAACTCATTATTACTTATCCTGCTTCAACTGGAAGAAATTTTAATGAATTGTTAAGAGTTATCGATTCTTTACAATTAACAGCCAATTATAGTGTGGCAACACCGGCAAATTGGAAACATGGTGAAGATGTAGTTGTAATCCCTTCTATTAAAACAGAAGATATTCCTGCAAAATTCCCAAAAGGTTTCAAAGAAATTAAATCGTATTTGAGAACAACGCCACAACCAAATATTTAAAACAATAAAGATTACAAATTTTAAAATGGAAAAAGTATACATAAGCGAATCGGGACCAGAAGTATCTGCAGCAATTTATAGTTTTTGGAGATGGAACACATCCGCTTTAAATTCCGCAAAAAAAGTAGAAGATATAATTAATTATAATCTTCAGTTGGGTGTTAATACTTTTGACCATAGCAATCAGTATGGTGATGGGAAAATTGAGGAGCTTTTTGGTACAGCCATTAAAAATAAATCTTTTAAAAGAGAAGAAATCATTATCTCAACAAAAGCAGGTATTAAATCTGCAGGAAGAGAAAAAATTTATGACTTAAGTCCTGAGCATTTAATTAAATCAGTTGATGATTCTCTCAAAAGATTAAAGACAGATTACATAGATATTTTTCTTTTAGAACATTTTGATCCATTAATTCAAGCTGAGGAAACCGCTTCTGCGCTTATAAAATTAATTTTAAATGGAAAAATAAAATTTATCGGAGTTTCTAATTTTAATGTATTTCAGCACCGATTGTTGGCTTCTCGTTTAACTCAACCAATTATTACAAATCATATCGAACTAAGTGTTTTAAATACGAGTGCAATTGATGATGGAAGATTAGATTTTATTAAAGAGCAATATAGCAAACCAATGGCTTGGGCTCCTTTAGCGGGAGGAAAAATATTAAATGGGAAAGATAGTAAATCAGTTAAGGTTCGAAGAGCGTTAGCTGATATTGCGAAAAAACATGGTGCAAACGTTGAACAAACCGCCGTTGCATGGTTATATAAATTAGGTGCATTACCAATAATAGGTAGCCCGGAAAAAAGTAGAATTCTGAATGCAGCAAGCGCTTATTCCATTCATCTTTCAAATGAAGAATGGTATAAAATTTACAATGCCACAAAATAATTATCATGCAAAGTTTTAGAAACGAAATAGAATTAATAAATCACTCAACCAAGGCTTTGGTGGAAAAAGACATTATTGATCTTGAGAAAAAGATCCATGAATTTCGTGAAGGAAAAATTAACGAAGATAAATTTCGTAGTTTGCGTTTAGCTCGTGGTGTTTATGGTCAACGTCAGCAAGGCGTTCAAATGATTCGTATTAAATTACCTTTTGGAAAAATAAACACAAAGCAATTAATACGTATTGCAGATATCAGCGATGAATATTCAAATGGAAATTTACACTTAACTACTCGTCAGGATATTCAAATTCATCATGTGAGTTTAGACAGAACACCGGAGCTTTGGGCGAAATTAGAGCAAGATGATATTACTTTACGCGAAGCTTGTGGAAACACAGTTCGTAATATTACTGCATCTCCGGAAGCCGGTATTGATACGGATGAGTTGTTTGATGTATCACCTTATGCGAATGCATTGTTTCAATATTTTTTGCGTAAACCATTCGGACAAGAGTTAGGAAGAAAAATTAAAATTGCATTTTCAAATAATGATACCGATACCGCTTTCACTTACATTCATGATTTTGGTTTTATTCCAAGATTAAATGAAAACAATAAACGTGGGTTCAAAGTGCTTATTGGTGGTGGATTGGGAGCGCAACCTTTTTTAGCTCAAACAGCTTTTGAATTTTTACCCGAGAATAAATTGATTCCATTTGTTGAGGCTTCCATTCGGGTTTTTGATAGATATGGTGAAAGAGTAAGCAGACATAAAGCGCGTCTTAAATATTTGATCAATAAAATTGGAATTGAAGAATTTATAAAATTAACGAAAGAAGAAGAAAAAGCGCTTTTAAATAAAATCGTAAAAATTGATAGAGATTCAACAGAGCTTGTTTCTAAATTTAAGTCAAAAGCATCGGCTGAACTTCCATACATTCATTCAGCCGAATTTAGCAAATGGTTAAAGACAAATACTTTTAATCAAAAGCAAAAAGGGTTTCATGGTGTTTATTTAAAAGTGCAATTAGGAAATATTTCTTCTCAAAAAGCAAGAGAACTAGCTAATATTGTTGACTTGTATGCTTCCTCAGAAGACATTAGAATTACGATCAATCAAGGATTTCTATTAAAATTTGTCGCTACAGAAGAATTACCTTTTTTGTTTGATGAATTAAAAGAATTAAATCTGGCAACACCCGGTTTTGATTCTGTTGCAGATATTACGGCTTGTCCTGGTACCGATACTTGTAATTTGGCAATATCAAATAGTACACATATTTCTGTTGAATTGGAAAAAGTAATTTATACAGAGTATCCTGAATTAATTTATAACCATGATATAAAAATAAAAATTAGCGGTTGTATGAATGCTTGCGGACAACATAGTCTTGCTCAAATTGGTTTTCATGGAAGCTCTTTTAAAGTTGGGACCAATGTTGTACCGGCGTTACAAGTACTATTAGGTGGTGGAACATTAGGAAATGGAAATGGTCGTATCTCTGATAAAATTATAAAAGTTGCGAGCAAAAGAGCACCTGATGTTTTAAGAAAATTATTTGATGACTTTGAACAAAATGCAGAAGAAGGAGAATATTTTAATTCGTATTACGATAAAAAAGGCAAAGATTATTTTTATCAATTATTGAAACCAATTGGAGACAATTCGAACCTGCAGGAAAACGAATTTTTTGATTGGGATTCGGAAGAGAAATTTCAAACAGCAATTGGCGTAGGTGAGTGTGCTGGTGTAATTATTGATTTAGTGCAAACTTTGTTTTTTGAAGCGGACGAAAAATTAGCATGGAGTGCTGAAGCTTTTGATAACGGACAATTTGGCGACAGTATTTATTATAGCTACGCGTCTTTTATTCATTCTGCGAAAGGTTTGTTGTTGGATGCAAATGTTCATGTAAATACGCATCATACATTAATAAGCGATTTTGACAAACATTTTATTGAAACAGGATTATTTACAAATATAAAATCATTTAAAGAATTGATTTTACAAATCAAACAAAATGAACCTTCAAAAGAGTTTGCTGTAACATACTTTAATGAGGCAAAACAGTTTACAGAAGCAGTAAAAATTTATCGCGAAAAAATAAAACAGAATTAAAAATTAATTAGAAACTAATGAAAAAGAATTACATATATATAAAATACGAATATTGTTGTTGCTGTATGATAATGAGCAGCTCATTGTGACCTTCCTTTCTCTGTCACACTGAGCGAAGTCGAAGTGCCAGAGAAAGAAATAAACAATTTAAAAACAACAATTATGAAAAAAGAAATATATCCAAAATTAACAGTAGTAGGTGCTGGTCCTGGTGACCCTGAATTAATAACAGTTAAAGCAATCAATGCAATAAGTGAGGCTGATGTAATTTTATACGACGCATTAGTAAATAAAGAATTATTAAAATATGCGCCACTCGATGCATTAAAAATTTATGTGGGCAAGAGAAAAAATATCCATGAATACACCCAGGAACAAATCAATAATTTAATTGTTGATTTGGCTTTTACACATGGGAGAGTTGTGCGCTTAAAAGGAGGAGATCCTTTTGTTTTCGGAAGAGGCAGTGAAGAAATTCTCCATGCCGAAGCATTTAATATTGAAACGGCTATTGTGCCGGGAATTTCCAGTTCTATTGGTGTTCCGGGTGCAAGCGGAATTCCGGTAACACATCGCGGTATCAGCGAAAGTTTTTGGGTGATAACTGCAACAAAACAAAACGGTGAATTATCAAATGATGTTTTTGATGCGGCCAAAACAAATGCCACAGTTGTAATATTAATGGGTTTATCAAAATTAAAGCAGATTGCTGAAATTTTTAAGGCAGAAGGAAAAAGTGAAACACCAATTGCTGTAATTCAAAACGGAACTTTAGCAACTGAAAATGTTGCCATTGGAAACATTGATAATATTGGTGAAGAAGTTGAAGAACAAAACATCAAATCTCCCGCAATAATAATTATAGGCGACGTAGTTAAGTTTCATAAATATTATGAATCATTTTCTCACCATATAAAATATTCACTGAATTAAGTCTGGAGAGAAAGATCTTTTATGAAAACAAAACTATTAGGATTAATTCTGGTATTTTCCGGAATTGCCTTGGCTCAAAATAATTTATTACAAATTACAGGACAAATTCACGACAAAAAATCCAACGAGGCTTTAGTAGGTGCTGTTGTAAATGTAAAAGGAACAACAATTGCCAGTACAACTAATGGTGATGGTAAATTCGTTTTGAAAACTGCATTTAAGTTTCCGTTTACACTTTTGGTAAGTTATTCAGGGTACGATACTCAGGAACTTTTAATTGAAAGTGAAAAAACAGACTTGAAATTTCAATTGAATCCACAAGTATTGTTGATCAATGAAGTTGTTGTTTCTGCTTCACGAACAGAAGAAAGTATTTTGAAATCACCTGTTGCAATTGATAAATTGGATATTATTGCAATTCGTGAAACTCCCGCGCCAACTTTTTTTGATGCTTTAGAAAATGTGAAAGGTGTACAAATGACAACAGGAAGTTTAAATTTTAAAGTACCAAATACACGTGGATTTAATTCACCAAATAATTTCCGTTTTACGCAATTAGTCGATGGAATTGATATTCAATCACCAACTTTAGGAATGGCTTTAGGAAACACAATTGGTCCAAATGAATTAGATATTAAAAGCGTTGAAATTATTCCCGGTTCTTCTTCTGCGCTGTATGGTGTTAATTCAATAAATGGTTTATCTAATTCTTTTACAAAAAACCCTTTTTTGTATAAAGGTGTAAGTGTTTACCAAAGAACAGGAGTAAATCACATTAATGATAATGACCATGGATTAAGTTTTTTTTCTGAATCAGCTTTTCGTATTGCGAATACATTTGGTAAAACAAATCGTTGGGCTTATAAATTAAACGCAGCTTATTTTCAAGGAATAGATTGGGTGTCATCAAATATAACTGATCAAAATGCGTATAATCTAACTTCTTCAAATCCTAATTTCCCTGCGTTTGGTCAGGGCTCAACAAATCCTGCAAATGATGCCTGGAATAAATATGGCGATGAAAGTAATAACAACAATCCAATTACTGTAACATATAAAGGAAAGCAACAAACGTTTAATGTAAGAAGAACGGGATTTATGGAAAAAGATTTGGTAAATCCGGTTGTTAAGAATATTAAATTGGATGGTGCTTTGCATTATAAGCTTAATCAAAAAACGGAGATCAGTTATAAATACCGTTATGGTTTAATGAATGGTGTTTTTCAAAGAGGAAATAAAATTCAATTGAATGATGCAACTCTACAAAATCATGCTATAGAAGTAAAAGGAGAAGCATTAGTAATACATGCTTATACTTCAATTGAAAATACAGGTAATTCATATAATTTGAAGCCACTTGCCGATAATTTAGATCTTACATTTAAAACGAATAAGGATTGGAATGCTGCATATAAAAACACGTTACAAACTGCTTTAAATAATGGAGTAGATCTTGTAACTGCAAATCAACAGGCGAGGGCAAGTGCTGATGCAGGAAGATATTTGCCTGGAAGTACGGTATTTAATAATACAAAAAATACAATTATAGGAATTAATAATTGGGATCATGCTTCCCTGGTTAAAGACGCACCATTAACTGGTGGTGCAGCTTTGTGGCAAAGAAGTCGTTTGTACAATACAGATGTCCAATATGATTTAAGCAAATACACTTCTAATTTTGTTGATGTTTTAGTTGGAGCAGATGGAAGATTATATGATGTAATTCCTGATGGAAATAATTTTGTTGATTTTTCGAAACCTTTAGCGGATAGAAATACACCGGGTGGTAAAGATATTTATTATGGTAAAGTAGGTGGTTTTGTACAAGCAACAAAAAAAGTATTAAATGATAATTTGAAATTTGTTGGGTCATTACGTTACGATAAGAATTTCGCTTTTGATGGAAAATTTAATCCACGTGCGGCAGTTGTTTATACTTTTTTAAAGCAACATAATGTTCGCGCTTCTTATCAAAGTGGTTATCGTTTCCCGGCTTTGTTTGAAGCACTTTCGTTTGTAAACAATGGTGGCGTAAGACGTGTGGGTGGATTGCCAATGGTGAATGATGGTTTAGGATTTTTAAATAATTCATATACGAAAGTATCAATTGATAATTTTTCGAATGCTGTTAATAATGATATCGCCAATGGAATCAGCAAAAACAATGCTGTGTTAAAAGAAAAGGCATTATTGCAAATTGCAAATCTTCAACAATTGCAACCGGAGCATATTCAAGCTTTTGATGTTGGATACAAATCTGTTTTATTCAAAAATAAGTTAGTGATAGATTTGGATGCATATTATAATATTGAAAAAGGATTTTTAGGTCAGGTTGAAGTTTCCGTTCCAACAACTGGTCCGGTTGGTACTGATAGTTCAGCATTTGATATGTATAATAAAAATAAACAATCAAAATATAGAGTGTATACAAATGCAAATAACACATATTATAGTTATGGTTCTGCTCTCCGTTTAAGTTATAATTTTTATAAAACATTTAGCATTTCGGGTAACTTAAGTTATAATAATTTAAAAGCACAAACCGCGAATGATATTTTTATTACAGGATTTAATACACCAAAATACGCTGCTAATATTCAATTCGGAAACAGAGATCTCTTTAATAATTTTGGATTCAATATTGTTTGGAAATGGCAAGATAGTTTTAAATGGGAGAGTCCTTTAGCTACGGGCATAGTTCCGTCATACTATACTTTTGATGCACAAGTAAATTATAAATTTACCAAACAAAACACGTTGGTAAAATTAGGAGGAACTAATATTTTAAACAGACGTTATTTCCAATATGCAGCTGGTCCAACCATTGGCGCACTGTATTATATAAGCATTACTTACGATTTAAAATTTACTGAGAAGAAGAAAATAAATGAACAATAATGCCGAAATAAAGAATAATTTGTTCCCGGTTTTTCTAAAGCTAGAAAACTTTCGTGTACTAATCGTGGGCGGAGGAAAAGTGGCATTGGAAAAAATCACAGCTATTCTAAATAATAGTCCGCTAACCAAAGTTACTTTAATTGCAACTCATGTAAGCGAAGAAATTAAAAAAATAGCGAGCGAGAATTCAAATTTTATTTTGCATGAACGTTCTTTTAATGAAACAGATTTGCATGATAAAGATCTGGTGATAGTTGCTGTAAATAATAAAGTAACGAGTGTTCAAATAAAATTGTTGGCCCAGCAGCGAGGACTATTAACCAATGTGGCAGATACACCCGAACAATGCGATTTTTATTTAGGTTCTATTGTCCAAAAGGGACAAATTAAAATTGCAATATCTACTAATGGTAAATCTCCAACCTTAGCTAAACGCATTCGTGAAACCTTTGAAGAATCATTTCCAGAAAATATTAATGAATCGCTTGAAAGTTTAACCGAAGTAAGAAAATATTTAAGTGGAAATTTTTCAGAGAAAGTAGATCAATTAAATAAGATTACTTCAGTTTTATCAAAAGAAGGAATTAATGCAAAGGCAAAACTTAGCAGACGACGCATTTTGATCTACAGTTTTTCTATCCCTGCTTTACTCATTTTAGGTTATTTGTTTTGTTACTTTCTCCCTCCTGAAATTATTGGAGGATTAGTTGATGGATTTATACAAACAGTAGATTCTTCAATTTTATTATATATCCTTGCGGGTTTTGTTGCACAAATGATTGATGGTGCCTTGGGGATGGCCTATGGTGTAACTGCGACTACATTTTTATTATCGTTTGGCATTGCTCCTGCAGCATCCAGTGCAAGCGTGCATGCATCTGAAGTTTTCACAAGTGGTGTTTCCGGCTTAATGCATTTAAAATTTGGAAATGTAAATAATAAGCTTTTTAAAAAACTGTTAATACCTGGTGTTATTGGCGCAATTCTTGGTGCCTATATTTTGTCTTCGTTCGAGCAATATAATTATATTATAAAACCCCTCGTTTCAATTTACACGTTGATCTTAGGAGTTATTATTATTTTTAAAGCCTTACAAAAAGATAAGATCCGCCAAAAAATAAAACGAATTTTTCCATTGGCTATGGTTGGTGGATTTATGGATTCTATTGGCGGCGGTGGTTGGGGACCAATTGTTTCGTCAACATTAATTGCACGAGGAAGAAACCCACGTTACACAATTGGATCAGTAAACCTCGCTGAATTTTTTATTACTTTATCAAGTTCGCTAACTTTTGTAACGTTAATTGGGTTAACACACTGGGTAATTATTATTGGATTGATCATCGGTGGAGTTATTGCAGCACCAATAGCCGCATACATTTCAAACAAAATTCCAACGAAAGCAATTATGCTTTTGGTAGGAATCGTAGTAATAATTTCAAGTTTAAAACGAATTTTATTTTAAAACAGATAATTGTCACCCCGAGTTGAGTCGAAGGGCAACATTTTAAAAACCAAAAAATGATAACAACAGATATAGCCATCATTGGCGCAGGACCAGTAGCACTTTTCGCAATTTTTGAAGCAGGACTTTTAAAAATGCGTTGTCATATTATTGATTATTTGCCGCAAGCCGGTGGACAATTATCAGAGATTTATCCTAAAAAACCAATCTATGATATTCCCGGTTATCCAACTGTTTTGGCGCAAGAATTAGTAAATAATTTATTGAAACAAGCCGAACCATTTAAGCCAACTTATACTTTTGGAGAACGTGTAGAAAAATTAGATAAAATTGGGGATCGCGATTTTATTTTAACTACAAATATGGGAACAAAAATAAATGCACATGCGGTTGTGATTGCCGGTGGATTAGGTTGTTTTGAACCGCGTAGACCGGAAGTAGAAGGATTCGAGAGTTTTGAAAACGGAAAGGGAATTTCATATATGGTGTTGGATCCTGAAGCGTATCGTAACAAAAAAGTTATTTTAGCAGGTGGTGGAGATAGTGCTTTAGATTGGACAATTTTTTTGGCTGAGATTGCAAAAGAAGTTACACTCGTTCATCGCAGCGAATCTTTTCGTGGTGCTCCGGATAGCGTAAATAAAATAATGAAATTGGCAGAAGAAAAGAAGATAAATTTATTATTGAATTCTAATTTGACTCATGTGGAAGGAACAGATGTTTTGAAAGCAGTTGGAATTGTAAATACAAAGAACAACGAGAAACAAATTGTTGAAACGGATAATTTAATTCCTTTATTTGGGTTGAGTCCGAAATTAGGGCCAATGGAAAATTGGGGATTGAATATTGATAAGAATGCAATTATTGTAAATACTGAAGATTATAGTACTAATATTGAAGGTGTATATGCAATTGGGGATATCAATACCTACAAAAATAAATTAAAATTGATTCTTTGTGGATTCCACGAGGCTGCGCTGATGAGTCACAGTGCCTATAAATATATTAACCCGGGCGTAAAATATACCATGAAATATACAACCGTAAACGGCGTGAATCAGTTTTAAAACCGTTATCTTTATCGGGTAAAATTTTATAAAAATGAAGATCAACGTAAAACGTCTCAACGATAACTTTCACTTGGAAGCACGCAATGAGGATGGAAATAGTATTCAAATGGATTCATCACCTGAAATTGGTGGAGAAGGAAAAGGGATGCGTCCAAGACAATTGCTTTTAGCAGCATTAGGCGGATGCAGTGCTATTGATGTGATACTTATTTTAAAAAAACAAAAACAAGAAATCACTGATTTTGATGTAGAAGTGGAAGGGGAGAGTGAGAAAGTAGAAGACTATTCTTTGTTCAGAGATATATGTTTACATTTTAAGATCAAAGGAAAAGTAGATTTAGATAAAGCGGAACGTGCAGCAAAATTATCAATTGAAAAATATTGCTCCGTTTCAAAAACATTGGAACCAACTGCGAAAATAACTTTTAAAGTAACTGTAAACTAATATGGAAAATAAAAATTTCGAAACACAAGCCATACGTGCACAGTTAGGTCGTTCAGAAAATAATGAGCATTCTGTACCTGTTTATTTAACAAGCAGTTTTGTGTTTGATAGCGCAGAAGAAATGCGTGCAGCTTTCAATGATGAAAGTGATGATTATATTTATTCGCGTTACAGCAATCCAAATGTAAATGAGTTTGTAAATAAAGTTTGTTTAATGGAAGGTGCTGAAGCTGGTGTAGCAATGGCTTCGGGTATGGCCGCTATCTATACAACATTTATGTCAATTTTAAAATCAGGCGATCATCTCGTTTCGTGTTCATCTGTTTTTGGCGCAACACACGCTATTTTCACAAAATATTTTCCGAAATTAAATATTTCACATTCTTATTTTAATGTCAAACACCCCGGAGAAATTGAGAAATTAATTAAACCGGAGACACGTTTTATTTATTTGGAAACACCAACTAATCCCGCTATTGAATTAATTGATTTGGAATATGTAGCCGCCATCGCTAAAAGGAAAAATATTTTATTAATCGTAGATAATTGTTTCGCGACACCATATATACAACAACCAATAAAATATGGAGCGGATCTTGTTATTCATTCGGCTACAAAATATATGGATGGACAAGGACGTGTATTGGGCGGAATTGTTGTTGGCAAAAAAGAATTGATCCATGAAATTTATTTATATGGTAGATTAACAGGCCCATCTTTAAGTGCGTTTAATGCATGGACATTAAGTAAAAGTTTAGAAACATTGGCAATCCGCATGGATAGACATTGTGAAAACGCTTTGTTTGTTGCAGAAGCTTTAGAAAAAAACGCTGCATTTGAAAATGTATCTTATCCTTTTTTAAAATCTCATCCACATTATAACATTGCAAAAAAGCAGATGAAATTGGGCGGTGGCATTATAACGGTTACCGTAAAAGGAGGATATGAAGCAGCTTGTAAGTTTATGGATAAATTAAAAATGGTTAAAATTTCTCCAAACTTAGGCGACTCCAGAAGTATTGCAACCCATCCGGCTTCGTCTACACATTGTAAATTATCTGAAGAAGAAAGATTGGCCGTTGGAATAACTCCAGGTTTAATTCGTGTCTCAATAGGATTAGAAAATAAAGAAGATATTTTAAATGATATATTGAATGCGTTGAATAAATAATAATGTGTCTTCTCGACTGCCGCTCGAAGTGACAAACTAGGTCTATTAAAATTGTAAAACCTTATCTTCACCATACTGTCAGTTCGAGCTGTAATCCTGAGCGGAATCGAAGGACGAGAACATTAAAACAAAAAATGAACAAAGTAGAAAACATAACCATACAACTAAAAAACAAATCCTCAGAAGAAGTATTGCAATTCATTTCGCAATTACCTTCAGAGAGCATTGTGTTTTCTACAAGTCTAGGTTATGAGGATCAAGTTATCACCCACATGATCTTTTCAGAAAATTTACCTGTTTCTGTTTTTACATTAGATACTGGAAGATTATTTCCTGAAACCTATTCTGTTTTAAATAGCATTTTGGATCGTTACAAAAAACAAATTCAAGTATTTTATCCGAGCACAAATTCACTTGAGGAAATGGTTTCAAAAAAAGGTCCATTTAGTTTTTATGAATCAACTGATAACAGAAAGGAATGTTGTTTCATTCGTAAAGTAGAACCATTGAAGCGTGCATTAAAAGGACATACTATTTGGATTACAGGAATTCGCGCTGGTCAATCTGGAAACAGAAATGATATGCCAATGGTGGAATGGGATGAGGCAAACCAAATTATAAAAATTCACCCTCTTTTAAATTGGTCGTTACAAGAAGTGAAAGATTATATTTTCAAACATAACATTCCCTATAATCCATTACACGATAAAGGTTTTGTCAGTATTGGTTGTCAGCCATGCACACGAGCCATAAAAGATGGAGAAGATTTTAGAGCAGGAAGATGGTGGTGGGAAGATAGCAGTAAGAAAGAATGCGGACTGCATAAGTAATTATGAATGTTGAGTTATAAATTTTGAATGAAAGATTGATGTGTATAAAAAGCAGGAGTAGGTATAAGATCTCATGAAATAGTGAAAATACCGGAAACTGTCACTTCGAGCGGAGTCGAAAAAGAAAATAAAGTCAAATAAGTAGAAGAGATAGAAAAATGTCACCCTGAGCGGAGTCGAAGGGCGAAAACAAAAAATTAGTGTAAGAATGTATTTGTCACTTCGAGCGGAGTCGAGAAGCGAAAATGAAAAGCACTAAATGTCGAAAAAGAAACAAAAAAATGAAAAACAAATTAGATTACCTTGATCAATTAGAAAACGAAGCCATTTACATTTTACGTGAAGTGGCGGGACAATTTGAAAAGCCTGCACTTCTATTTAGTGGTGGGAAAGATAGCATTTGTTTAGTGCATTTGGCATTGAAAGCTTTTCGTCCGGGTAAATTTCCTTTTCCATTAGTGCATGTTGATACAGGACATAATTTTCCGGAAGCTTTAAAATACCGTGATGATTTGGTAACTGAGTTAGGAGAGAAATTAATTGTAAGAAAAGTAGAAGATACTATCAAAGAAAAAAAATTAGTGGATGCCAAAGGAAAATTTCCAAGCAGAAACGGTTTGCAAACTTATACTTTATTAGATGTGATTGAAGAGTTTGAATTTGACGCTTGTATTGGAGGCGCTCGTCGCGATGAAGAAAAAGCACGCGCCAAAGAAAGAATATTTTCTGTGCGTGATGAATTTGGTCAATGGGATCCAAAAAAACAAAGACCTGAATTGTGGAATATTTACAATGGCAAAATAAATAAAGGAGAAAACGTTCGCATATTTCCAATTAGTAATTGGACAGAATTAGATGTTTGGAATTATATCAAACGTGAAAAAATTGAACTGCCAAGTATTTATTTCACACACGAAAGAGAATGTATTTTAACCGAGAACGGACAATTAATGAATACCAATGAGTTTGTTCAGATTGAAAGTAGTGATGTGGTGGTTACAAAAAAAGTACGTTACCGTACAGTTGGAGATATGACTTGTACTGCGGCCGTAGAAAGTGAAGCATATACAATAGATGATATTATTAGCGAATTGAAGGAAGCAAAAATAAGTGAGCGTGGTGCCACACGGATGGATGACAGAGTGAGCGAAGCCGCGATGGAAGACAGGAAGAAGGGCGGATACTTTTAGAAATTATAAATTTTGAATTATGAATGTTGAATTGGATCAATACTCAGTTACTAAGACAAACTTAATTCAAAATTTAGCATTCAACATTTAAAATTATTTTGAAAAAATGGAATTACTCAGATTTTTTACCGCAGGAAATGTAGATGATGGCAAAAGCACATTGATCGGAAGATTATTGTACGATAGCAACTCTATTTCTACAGACATTATTGAAACCCTAACTAAACAAAGTAAAACAACTGGTGGAAATACGGATATCGATTTGGCTTTGTTAACCGATGGTTTGCGTGCAGAGCGTGAACAGGGAATTACTATTGATGTAGCATATAAATATTTTAGTACGGCAAAACGTAAATTTATTATTGCGGATACTCCTGGTCATATTCAATATACGCGCAATATGTTTACCGGTGCATCCAATGCCGATCTTGCAATTATTTTGGTAGATGCACGGAACGGAATTACTGATCAAACAAAACGTCACAGTATTATTTCTTCGATATTAAATATTCCACATGTTTTAGTTTGCGTTAATAAAATGGATCTGGTTAATTATTCTGAAGCAACATTTAATCAAATTGTTGCAGACTATAAAGAGTTTGCCAAACCATTGAATTTAAAGGATATTTCATTTATTCCCGCGAGTGCTTTAGCTGGAGATAATGTTGTGACTAAATCAGAAAAATTAAATTGGCATAAAGGGCCTGCATTATTGGAGTTTTTGGAAACAGTAAACATTACTGATCAAAATGAAAATGAAGCATCTCGTTTTCAGGTACAGTATGTTATTCGTCCGCAAACCGAAGATCACCATGATTACCGTGGTTATGCCGGAAAAGTATTAAGTGGTTCTTACAAAAAGGGAGATAAAGTTTTAGTGCTTCCGTCGAATATTGAAACGGTAATTGAAAAAATAGAGAAGGATCAAAGAGAAATTGAGTTGGCAGAAATTTCAGAACCAATTATTATTCATTTAAAAGATGATGTAGATATTAGCAGAGGAAGTACAATTGTTCCAATAAATTCTTTACCGAAAACAGAGAAAGAATTAAATGCAACTTTATGTTGGATGGATAATGCTGCATTTATACCCGGACAAAAATTATTGCTTCAACAAAATAGTTACCGAACAAAGGCAGTGGTAAAGGAAGTTGTGAGTAAAATTGATATTCACACTTTTGATCAATTGGAAAGTGACGGAAGTATGAAATTAAACGATATCTGTAAAGTATTTATTAAAACTGCCGAACCTTTAAGTTTTGATTCCTACAAAAGAAATAGAAATTCAGGTGCATTTATTTTAATCAACGAAAACACCAATAACACGGTAGCCGCTGGAACAATTGATTGATTTTGTGATTGAATTATTTTTTGAAGGAATATGCGTGAGCAATTGTAGTGAAAATCCTTTTTGCTGCCTCTTTGCAAAAAGATTGTAACGGAAAGTGCGACCCCGCCCCGAATGTTATTAGAAGCAAGAATTAATTGCGGGGGCACGCCCAAATATTTAAAGAATATGTTACAAGAGAGAGAATATTTAATAAGTTTTTTATTCTACCAAATTACCTAACTTTGCGTAACCGTTATTCCGAAAATAGGACCACATGAAAAAACTAAACATAATTCTCGCATCAACTTTCATTTCAACTTGTTTATTCTCCCAAATGGATGTAGCGCAAGCAAAATGGAAATCAACACCGGTGAAGATCGACGGTTTTGCAGATGAGTGGAGCAAACCCATGAGTTTTTTTGATTCAGAGACCAAATTATTTTTCGCATTCGGAAATGATAGTAAGAATTTATATATCTGTTTCCAAAGTAGCGACGAAAGAAATGAAGTGAAAATAAATAGAGCCGGTATGAAAGTATTTATTCATACAAAAGGCAAAGAGAAACACAACGCTTCTGTTGATTTTCCTTTAACAGACTCGAAACAAAATTATGCAGCCGAAGAAGTGAATGAAGAAGTGAAACCGGATATACCAAGTTTAAAAAATACTTTTCTTTTACAAAACACCAATATGTTGACAAAGGGATTTGCAACTCAAAATGGAACTTTTCCCATAAGTGATTCATCAGGAATACATGCCGCAATTAATTGGGATGAAAAAAACATTATGAATTATGAATTGGCAATTCCTTTGAAAGAATTATTTGGTGCAAACTATACTGATAAAGATCTCGCCAAAACCATTACGATGGTTGTAGAAGTAAATGCAATATCACGATTAGATGAAGCAGAAATTGATGTTGGAGGAACTGCTGCGGGCTCTGCTGCAGGCCAAAGTGGTGGCATGACAAGATCAATGCCCGGCGGAACAAAACGAGAAAAAAGACCTTTGTTCGATAAAAATAAATTTAAACAGAAATTTGTTTTGGCTAAAGGAGCGTAGTTTAATTATATTTTAACGCCTATAATACAAACGTCGTCTATCTGATCTAATTTCCCTTTCCAATTAAGGAATGATTTTTTGAGTGTTTCTTTTTGTTCAGATAAAGATAGATGCGATGATGAGATCAACAATTTCTTTAACTCTTTGTACATAAATTTTTTCCCTTTCACACCTCCAAATTGGTCAGCAAAGCCATCTGTTAGTGTATAAACAACGTCGTTTTTTTGCAAATCAACTGTATGTTGAGTAAACGGGAGAGAGTCTTTATCGTGTTTTCCTACTGGCATTTTATCCGGACTAAATTCTAAAATTTCTTTGTCTCTTGCAATCCAAACCGGATTATTAGCGGCAGCGTAAGTCATTTTTTTATTTTTGAAATCAAAACTTAATAAACTGCAATCCATTCCATCTTTTCCACCTTCAACACTTCCATCGTTAGCTAAGTGATAAATAATTTTACTTCTTGTATAATTTAATATTTCATTTGGCGCAATTAATTTTTGTCCATCAACCGCTTCATTTAAAAAAGAAATATTTAATAAACTCATAAAGGCACCCGGAACACCGTGCCCTGTACAATCAGCAGTACAAAGTAAAAAACCATTCTTGGTTGTATGTGCCCAATAAAAATCGCCGCTTACAATATCTTTCGGTTGATATAAAATAAAATAATCCGACAAATTTTCTTTCAAAAGAGTTTCGTTTGCTAATAAAGCTTGTTGAATACGTTTGGCGTAATGAATACTATCTGTTACTTCTTTATTTTTTTCATCCACTAATTCTTTTTGATAATCCACTTCTTTCTTTTGTTGCTCGATCAATTTGTTTTTTGAAGCCAATTCAGAATTCGCACGTTGTTTCTGACGGTAACTTCTAAAAATAAATAGCGCAAAAAATAAAACTAACAATAGGCCTATCATCAAAGCATTACGAAATGTTTGTTGTTTATCTGATTCTGCTTTTTGTTTCGTAATTTCTGCATCTTTCATTATTAGTTCTTTATCCTTTTTCTCGCTTTCAAATTTCGAATTCATTTCAGCAGTATTCTTAGCAGTAACATCATTAAACAGCGTATCTTTCATATTTGCATAAAGTTTATGATATTCATAAGCACTTTTATAATCATGTTTTTTTTCTGATAATTCTGCATAAGCTTGATAGATTTCTTCCAGACCAGATTTGTCACCAATTTTTTTAAATAAACCTAATGCTTCATCCAATGAAATTAATGCATCGTTTAATTTACCTTGATTTGCTTGAACATTTGAAATATTACCTAAAACACGCGCCAATAAATTGTCATCACCTATTTGTCTAGCCGCCCCTAAAGATTTTTGATAATTAGCTAAAGCCTCATTTAATTTTTTTTGAATTAAATAAACAGTTCCAATATTTGAATAACAACCTGCTATCCCTTGCTTGTCACCTATTTCTAAATATAGTTTAAGACTTTTAGATGCATTCTCTAAAGCTTTTTCAAGGTCTCCCTTTTTTCTGTAAAGAACTCCAATGTTGGTATATGCAACTGCTACGCCTTGTTTATCGCCAATTTCCTGCATTAACTGAAGTGCTTTATTAAAATATTCTAATTGCTTCACATAATTTCTTTGCCGTCCTAAAACTAAAGCGATGTTATTATAGCAACCAGCCATTCCGGCTTTATTGCCACCAAGCTCTCTAATTTTAAATGCTTTCAAAAATGTTTCAATCGATTTCTCATATTCACTTTGATTTAAATAGATAATACCGATACTGTTATATGTGCTAGCACTACCGCTTCTGTTCCCAATTTCTTCCTGAATTTTTAAGCATTTAAAATCATTCTCCAAGGCTTTTTCATAATTGGCTTTGCGTTTATACATCACGCCAATATTATGATAAGACATAGCAATGCCATTTTTGAAATTTAATTTTTCTCCTTCTTCACGCGCCATTGTTGCATATTTTATAACGGCATCGTTATTACCTTTCGTTATATAATTCCAGGCTAAGTTGTTTAATGTATTAACTCTATTGGTGTCCTCCTTTGATTTTTTTAATTCAAGAAGAAGCGAATCAATGTTTGATACTTGAGCAGAAGAAATCGAAATTAAAAAAATGAAAAGTAATAAATAAGCAAGGATTTTTGTCATATTCAAATATACAAAATATGATTTATGAGAAAATAATTGGCTTTAAATAAAATTTATTTTTTTCTGGACACCAATGGCATACTAATAACACCGTAACAAGGAACGGCCTCCTGCTTGCATTTGCAGGGTTTATGTAGTGGAATTAAACCGACAAGCCTTTTAGCTTCTGCCTCAATTTCTTTATCGCCGGTTGGATAGAAAACTTTTAAAAGGGAAGGATTGCCATTTTTATCAATAATATAACCAATTTTTACCATTTGTTTTTCAGGATATTTATTGGTGATGCTTTTAAATTTAAAATTGTCGGAAAGAAAAACACTATCAAGCGAATTTTCTCTTAAGGGTACAGCAGCAGAATCCACATCCTGATATATACTCATACCAAGTTCTTTGTCATAAAACAATGTGCATTTTTTTAATTTTTGTGCTAATACATTCGAAAATAGAAATGTGAGCAAAAGAACAGCGGGAATTTTGTTTTTCATTATTAATACTTTATAAATTTTGCTTTTCGGCCAAATGTTTCCATTGATATTATATTTGAGATAATTTTACTTTGTTGTTTTTTTTGCTTTTGCTTTCTCCATATTTTCTTTCAATCGGAACTTTATCATTTTAGTAATTAAAGCAATTGGCATTGGTTTATCAATTGGAAATTGCACAGACCCTTTTCCAACTTTATAAACCGAAAGTTCTTTTTTGAAATGAGCATGACCGGTTGGCATTGCATAAAAGCCAATGTGATTTTTGAAAGCGCCGAAATAAGCCAACACGCCATTATATTTATATGATGGCATGCCATAACTGATCGCCTCTTCTGCTAATGGAGCTGCTTTCTTAATTGTAGTCCGAAATTGTTTCAGTATTTTTTGAATTTCTTTTGGTTGACTCGAAATATATTCGTTTACATCCTTAAACGTTTTCATTAACTTTATGATTTAGTTGTTTTAATAATATGAATTGCTAACAGAGCTATCCAGGCACATCCAATAATAATACTGAGTCTTTGAAATATGCCTGCATAATTTACAAAACCTGGAGTTTGTTTGAATCCAATTGCTGCGAGTATAAACATAACTAGTATTCCTATTCCTGAAATTAAAGAATATGTTGCCCAACTTGCATTACCGTAATCTTTAAATCGGTTATAAAACTTAAAGCATGTAATGGGCGAACATATAAAAACAAAAAGCGAAAAAAAATCGTGAAGATGTCCGTGAAGAGTGAATTGTGCAAGTCTCAATGGTTCTGTAATTGGATACCCATAAACCGGATCAGTAGAACAAATGCCTGCGCCAACCAAACCTAAACCAACTACGCCAATGAGTCGCGATATCCAAATAATTCCTTTCAAGGAAGTAGCTGCTTGTCGTAAACCAAATGCAAATAGAAATATAAGCAAACCTGAAATGATGAAGTTTGTAATTTGAATCCAACCAAATTCCCCAATAGAAAGAGAGCTAATTGGAAAACGAAATGGAAAATAACTTTCTCTAATTACTCCTTGTATCAAAAACAGAGCAATAAAAACTATACAACCAATTGGTCCGCAAAGTAGTAATCTTTTTGTTTTTAAATTAATTTCTTTGTTGAACATTATTAATGAAAAGAATATGTTTTGTTTTACAAAAAAGTCTTAAGCCATTCAATCGCTTCTTTTTCGTTTGTAAATAGTTTGGTTGGACGTTCTGGTTTATTGAATTTCAAATAAATACTACCTATGAGTTTATGACCTAGAGTTGCCGTAATATAAGCATCTGCCGAGGCATATGGACAAGAATCTTTCAAGGCCCAAAAATGTCTGGTTTCTACAGGTGGAATTGCAAACTCATCAAAGGTTATTAATAGAGGAGCCTTTTTATAGTTTAGCATTTTACCCATTACAACATTAAATTTTTTGAGAGATTCAACATTAAAATCTATGCTGCTTGAAGTATGTGAATGTAGAATGCCATCACTTCTTAATTTAATTGTAAATGCTTCACAAATTTCTGTGGCAACAATTGTAACTACTTTGTCAGAACTAACATTTACCATTTTTTCTTTTTTTAATTAATTAATGATGTTCTTTTTTGCTTGCTATGCGTGCCGACTGTTTTTGACTTTTTATTTAGGTATTTTAAAAAGCTGCTTTCTGTAAAAGGTTTACATAAAGATACAAAAGCTTTTTAGTGAACACAAATGAAAACCATGTTTTTGATTGGTTTAACAATTGGGGATTTTATGATGAATTAATAAATTTTAATTGAACTCAAGTATACCCACGTTATAAAAAATATTTGCAAAGGAATTCTGAACCATAAATAGTTCAATCCGCTTCCGTCAAAAGTCCCTTTTTGATAGTCGATGCGTTTGATTGCTGCATTAATATTGGCCGGCATAAAAAGTATAAAAAATGAAATCAATAACCAGGCCGAATAAATTTTGAGACTTGGAATAAGTAATCCAATACCTAATATAACTTCAAGAAATCCTGTTAAGTAAACAATTTGCATTTTAAAAGGAATAAATTCCGGCATCATCATGGTCATACCTTTTGTATAAATAAAATGACCAATTGTTGTAAAAAATAACATTGCACACATTGCTATTCTACCTGAGAGAGTATAATCATATGTATCACTTGTAAATTTTATTACAAAAATTGAAATGATGAATGTGATGAGTAAAACAATTAATGGTTTCATTTTATTATTTATTTTCCTGCAATCCTTTTATCTTTGTCATAGTTACGATAATAAAGTGATACCAGTCAAATTTGCTTGATTGCTTTTTAAAAATGCATAAGTTATTTTATCCACTTTACAATCAACAAACTGCACACGTTTAAATTTTCTGTTGTTTTTAAAGAATGTATTTGTTAGTGTTGCATTTTGGAATTTAACTTCATAAAAGCCACAGTTTTCAAAAAAACAACCATCCAAAGTGCCTTCAAAAACTATGTCCCCAATTTGCATTTCAATAAAAGAAGTATTACTCCACTTTGCATTTGTAATTGTGTTTTCAGAGAAGTTACAGGATTTGAAAGTTGTTTTGGTAAAATCGGCGCCAGAAAAATCACAAGCGTTGATATTGCATTTAGAAAATTCAGTTTCTTTCAGCGAACAGTTTTTAAACATATTGTTCCCTATGTTAGAACTCTGAATTTGACTATTGCTGATATTGGAATCAGTGAAGTCACAGCCGTCAATATTATTGCTATTTAGAGTAAGTCCCGACATATCTGAACCAATAAACAAACATCTTTGCATATTAGAGGAGCTGAATTTTTCATGCAGATTTTTCAATCCTGAAAAGTCACTATCTACCAAGTTCAGCTTTGACATATCCCAATTGAGTTTTTTCTTCTCATTACCGGATGGCAATTCAGTCGACTGTTTTGTAAAAGACTCAGCATTTGTTATTTCTTTGTCCGTTGATTGGAAGCCATCTGAAAAATAGTTAAGATCAACACCCAGAATTTTAGCGACGTGGCTTAAAGTAGTAATGTCGGGCATTGATTCACCACGTTCCCATTTACCAACTGCTTGAGGACTGATAGATACTTGCTGAGCAAGTTCTGCTTGTGAAAGATTAGTTTTCTTTCTTGCTGCGGCAATTTTATTGCCAATTGAATTAGAATTTAACATCATATTATTTTATTTTTTGATGCTACAAAGTTATTTTGTTTAGGTACCATAATGCAAATATAATGGGCTACTTATAGTTGTAATTACACTACTTTTAGTTGTTATTCGACAACCATTCGGAGTTTTTGTAACTATACAAGTTTTGGCTTCAGAAAATTACAGAAAAACCAGGATTTATATTAAAGTTGGGCCAGAATGAATTTGCGGCGTAAAAAAATAATTGTTAAGAGATTTTTTTTACCTTGGGTTTTGCAGCTACTGTCCGTTGGGCTTTCGAAGCACCATCTTCCTTAACCGACAAAAGGTTATTTAAAGATACCCAAGTTTTTAGCCGCCGCAAATTAAATTTCGCGAAGCGACCTTGTTAATAGCGCGCGGCGATGACCCTCGTCTGCCCAATGGCCAGTAGGTGCTGTTAGGTGAAGGTGGCGGCACGCAGATACGTCACGTTGACGTGTCTGCCTATTTTGTTGCGGCCTTTTTTGGTAGATCTAATATTGTGTCTGGTAGGTTATTTTTCGTTTTTATTGACGAATTTGTTGATCGGAGAAAGCAAATTTTGCCTGGAAAATAATTGAATTTATATTTAGTAAGTCGTCCGTCAAACTTATGGAATTCTGAGCTGTCAGTCGGTCTGTATGATTTGAAAGTCACAATTCCGTTGTCGAAATGGAATTCGCCGGTGTCTTGAGTACCGTCCATGCAACTATGAACATCGAATGAATAATGATTGTCGCGATAGAAAATAATTTTTTCGAAGCGAATGTAAAAACTGTCTGCTATTTGATAAGTGCCATAAAATTCGTCGGGACATTTGTCTGTACAGCGAATGAAGATAAAAATAGAAAATATTGTCAGCGTGATTTTTTTCATTTTGTCTTACGGAATGTCTGTCCGCCACTTGCACCTAACTACCATATATGATGAACTTTGTTAATGTAATCTTGCAGTTTTAGCAAGATTACATTACTTTTTGGCGCCTTATCTGTTTTACCAAATATAATAATTTTTAAAATTAACTCAATTCAAAATTCAACATTTATAATTCAAAATTCTTTTAAAACTACCATTCTTTTTTAGATTGATTTTCACCTTTCAATTCTTTTTCAAGGTCGAGGAGTATTTTTTTAGCGTTAGAATCTACTTCATTAAAAATACTGTCTCTCTCTAATCTTATATATTTTTTTCCTGTTCTATTATAACTTTCTACGTTTTTATTATAGGCTTCAAGCGTTCGTTCGTTTGTTGTTCCTTGAGAATTTTGAGTTAATTTGAAGTTAGAGAGTTCAACTTTGCATTTCCCGTTTTTAAAGAGAGTAGTTAAACTAAACAAAACCGTAAATGCTTGAGGTGCGTTTCTCCCCAATACTTTTATAACGGTATTGATTGGGAAATTACCAATGTAAATTAA
Source organism: Bacteroidota bacterium (assembly GCA_013288385.1). Classification (GTDB taxonomy): domain Bacteria; phylum Bacteroidota; class Bacteroidia; order B-17B0; family Aurantibacillaceae; genus Aurantibacillus. Next base: position 28,721 of record JABDBZ010000003.1, on the reverse strand, counting down.
TTTAGAATCAGTTTCTTCTATTATAAATTTATCGTTTAAATATTTCTGAATACACCATTTTTTAGTCGATAAAAAAAGATCACTTGCATTTTTATCGGGAACTTCAATAATTTTAGTGTAGGTATATTTTTGTGTAATGGAGTCGATTGGAATAATTATTTTAGCTTCAGATTGCCCAAAGAATAAATTATTGATGAATACAAGCGTGAGAATAATTAGACTTTTCTTCATTTTATTTTTTTTATTTGTATCACTAAACTTAATTATTTTTAAAACTAACCCAATTCAAAATTCTTCAATCCAATTCATAACTTGTCATCCTGAGCGGAGTCGAAGGACATCATTCATAACTCAAAATTATTTAAACCATCCACTGTACATTAAATAATTATTTGCAATGCGATTAATTTCTCCACTAATTAATTCTTCTGAAATATCTTTTACTTTTTTAGCAGGTACTCCGGCAAAAATGCAACCACTCGGAACTTTAGTGCCTTCGGTCACCACAGCTCCTGCAGCTATGATAGTATTACTTCCAATTTCAACATTATCCATTACAATTGCACCCATGCCAATCAATACATTATCGTGAACTGTGCACCCATGCACAATAGCATTATGACCAACGGAGACATTATTTCCCAAATTCACTTTTGTTCCTGCCTGTCCGGCAGGCAGGTTTTGGTAAGTGCAATGTATCACGGCACCATCTTGTATATTTACTTTATTCCCAATGCGAATACTATTTACGTCGCCACGCACAACGGCGTTAAACCAAACGCTGCAATCATCACCCATAATTACATCACCACAAATTGTTGCGTTAGGTGCTAAAAAACAATTCTTTCCAAATTGAGGATTGATATCTTTTACAGGAAGTATAAGTGCCATAGTTTTATTTTCTATAAATCTATAAACATTTTACATCAATTAAAAGTGGCGTTATTATTTTATATATATTTAAATAAGTTAAGATCGGTTTCTAATTATAAAGTATGAGAAAAATAATTTATTCAATTACCTTTTTACTAATCGTAATTTGTTTTAATGCAAAAGCGCAGCAAGTATTTTGGACAGAAACTTTTGGTACAGGCTGTAACGCCGGTCAGGGAGCGAGTGTAGTAGCAACACCTTCAAACGGCGCATGGGCAATAACTTCTTTTAGTTTACCATTTATGAATGGACCAAATGCAAATCAATGGTTTATTAGTGCACAAGAACAGGGTCAGGCAATTGGCGTTTGCGGTGGAATAACTTGTGGAGGACCGAATGATCGTAGTTTGCATTTAGGTGCTAATGTTACAATTCCTACACCAAATGTAGATCCGGGAGCATCTTACCTTGGAGGTGCAATAGCTTATACAAATAAACGTGCAGAAACTCCGGTTGTTGATTGCACTGGTCATAATTATCTGCAGTTAAGTTTTAAATATTTTGAAAAGGGAGTTCCCGGAAACGATTATTGTGATATTGAATATTCTGCGAATGGCGGTGTAACATGGAATACGTTAACAACTATTGCTCCATCAAATAATACGCTTTGTCCAACTACAGGTATGTGGAGTTTTTATTCTATAGGTTTGCCAACAACATTATCAAATAATAATAATGTAAAAATTGGTTTTCATTGGTACAATAATGATCCAACGGGTGGTAATTTAAGTATTGCAATTGATAATATTCAATTATCAGAATTGACAATGACTACTACTTCTAATGTAGATTGTTTATCAGCAAATGGAACTGCAAGTATTGTAAACAATGCAGTTGGCAACACAAGTTATACCTGGTCAGCAATACCAAATACGGTTACCTTTAGTCCGGTTAATAATAATACAACTACAATTCAATATCCTTCAAATGGCACTTATACAGTTTTGGTTTTTGGAAGTGAATTACCAAACGGTATCCCAACTTCAACAGCACTTAGTGTAGCTACTGTAACATTTATAACTACACCATCTGTTTTTGCAACAAGCACCGATCCTATTTTATGCACGGGTTCATCCGCAACATTAACCGGTGCAGGCGCTACATCCTATACTTGGGCAAACGGACCATCAACAACAAATTACGTAATCACTCCATCAGCAACAACTATTTATACAGTTATAGGTAAAAATGGATATTGTATTTCTTCCTATACAATTCAGCAATTAGTTGATCCTTGTACGGCTTTGGCTCAGCTTGCCCTGAGCGGAGTAGAAGGGATGGCTTTAAATATTTTTCCAAATCCATTCTCTTCCGAAATTAATTTTACTTCAAACGAACAAGTAGAAATCACATTTATAAATACACTTGGTCAAATAGTAAAGCAAGTAAAATTTAAAGATCAAGTAACAATTCAAACTTCTGAATTACCAAATGGAATTTACATGCTATTTATTAAAAGAGAAAGTGGAGTGAAGACGAGTAGGATTGTAAAGAATTAGCTCAAAACCACACCCTTTTTTTAGCCACCAAGACACGGAGACACGGTTTTATTTGACTTAACACTTATCCACTTGAAATTTACGCTTCCGCAAAAACCGTGTCTTTGTGTCTCCGTGGCTAATTAACTTTGTTATAGCTAATGCATACAAATTAACTTTTCAATATTTCTTCAACTTCCCTTCTCAATGAAATCAAAAAACTTAATTTTACACATAAATTTTTTATTATGTCAATTGAACTAAGTGAACAAGAAATATTAAGAAGAGAAAAATTAACCGAGCTTAAAAATCTAGGTATCGATGCTTTTCCGGCAAATGAATTTAAGATCAATGCAAATGCATTGGATATAAAAGAAAATTACGAACGCGATAAATTAAATTATAAAGATCTTTCAATGGCTGGTCGCGTCATGAGCATGCGCGATATGGGTAAGGCTTGCTTTGCAGTTATTCAAGATTCAACTTCTCGTTTACAACTATATGTGCGCAGAGATGATATTTGCCCAACAGAAGATAAAACATTGTACGATATTGTTTGGAAAAAATTAATTGATATTGGAGATATCATTGGTGTGGAAGGTTATGTATTCACTACAAAAACTGGAGAAATTTCGTTACATGTTACGTCTTTAAAAATTCTTTCGAAAGCTTTAAAACCATTGCCGGTTGTAAAAACAGATGATGAAGGAAATAGTTTTGATGAAGTAAGTGATCCTGAATTCCGTTACCGTCAACGTTATGTTGATCTTATCATCAATCCGCACGTGCGTGATACGTTTAAAAAACGCACACAAATTATGCAATCCATTCGTACTGTTTTAAATGATGCGGGATTGTTGGAAGTTGAAACTCCGATCTTACAAAGTATTCCCGGCGGCGCAATTGCTCGTCCGTTTATTACACATCACAATGCATTAAATATGCCTTTGTATTTACGTATTGCAAATGAATTGTATTTAAAACGTTTGATCGTAGGAGGCTTTGATGGTGTTTATGAGTTCGCAAAAGATTTTAGGAATGAAGGAATGGACAGAACGCATAATCCTGAATTTACAGTGTTAGAATTTTACGTAGCGTACAAAGATTATAATTGGATGATGGATTTCACGGAGAGATTATTGGAAAAAGTAGCGACTGATTTATACGAAACTACGGTTGTGAAATTAGGAGAAAAAGAAATTGATTTCAAAGCACCTTTCAAACGTATCACGATGTATGATGCCATTAAAGAACATACAGGTTTTGATATTTCAGGTATGGACGAAAATCAATTGCGTGAAGTTTGTGGTAAACTCGGAATCCATGTGGAGCCGAGCATGGGCAAAGGAAAATTGATAGATGAAATTTTTGGAGAAAAATGTGAAGCCAATTATGTTCAACCAACTTTTATAATTGATTACCCGGTTGAGATGAGTCCGCTTACCAAAAAACACCGTTCAAAAGCCGGGGTTGTTGAGCGTTTCGAATTAATTATTAATGGAAAAGAAATTGCGAATGCATATAGTGAGTTAAACGACCCGTTAGAACAACGCGAACGTTTTGAAGAGCAATTGAAATTACAAGAACGCGGCGATGATGAGGCTATGTTTATAGATCATGATTTTTTAAGAGCGCTTGAATATGGCATGCCTCCTACAGCCGGTATTGGTATTGGCATCGACAGGTTAACAATGTTATTAACGAATAATAGCACCATTCAGGAAGTATTGTTTTTCCCACAAATGCGACCTGAAAAAACGAGAACAAACGCAGAGGTAGAATAAAATAAATTGCTACATTTGATATAGCAATTTATCATAAAAACCTTCATGCGATTTTTAATTCATAGTTTAATAGTTGCCTTATTTTTTTCAATGATAGCTTGTCATGAAAAAAAAGAAGAGGTTGTTGTTAAAAAGGAAAGAGTCTTTGAAGGCTTTCATCCTTTGATGGACGAAATTGTAAAATCAAAAAAAGGAATATTTCGCGGATTAGATTTAAACAGCAAAGCAGAAGAGATAAAAAACACCGAGCAAACACAGCCGGTAGAAGCTGAGCAAACCAGATTATATTTTGAATACAAACCCGACAGCATTACTTCTTACTCTATTGATTATACTTTAAATAAAGATAGTTTAGAAGAGATAAGTGTGCAAATAAATTGTAGTGATTTAGAATTATGTTCTTACTTATTTTGCGACCTCAAAGATTATTATGCAAATAAATTACCAAACCCTATTGAAGATCAAGGTGCAGTTGTTTATAATTGTTTCGAAGGTCAACGCAAACCGTTTGTTATTTCTTTAAGTGATAATTCTACGCCTAACAAAGGCATTATTAATATGGTGATTTACAAAGACAAGTAATCATCTTTTAACAATTAATTTTTCTTCTTTTTGCGGTTTATAACTTTTCAATAACTGAAATGTATTAAACTTATATTTGCTCCAATTAATTTTTTATAAAATGATAATGACGTCTGAATTAATATTAGCTGAAGTTAAAAACGGTGTTCTGGTAATAACCGTTAATCGTCCTGATAAATTAAATTCGTTAAATAAACAAACGATTGAAGATCTTCATGAAACGCTAATAGAAGCAGAAAACATGAAAGAAATTGGCGCTGTTATTATTACAGGTAGTGGAACAAAAGCTTTTGTTGCCGGTGCAGATATTGCGGAATTCGCAAATTTTTCTGTAGAGCAAGGCAAACAATTAAGTTCAATCGGACATTTTAAAATATTTAATTTCATTGAAAATTTTAGCAAGCCGGTAATTGCTGCTGTAAATGGTTTTGCATTGGGTGGTGGTTTAGAATTGGCAATGGCTTGTCATATTAGAGTTGTAAGTGATAATGCGAAGATGGGTTTACCGGAAGTAAGTTTGGGAGTTATTCCGGGTTACGGTGGTACACAACGTTTAGCGCAATTGGTTGGTAAAGGAAAAGCATTTGAAATGATTGTTACTGCTGATATGATTAATGCAACTGATGCTTTAAAATGGGGATTAGCAAATTATGTAACTACTCAAGATGAGTTATTAAATAAATGTTTTGAGATCACAGCAAAAATTAATACAAAGAGCCCAACTGCAATTAAAACTGCAATTAAAGTTATTAATGCAGGATACAATTCTAAACTTAATGGTTACGAAGTAGAAATTGAAGAGTTTGGTAAGAGCTTTGGTACAGGCGATTTTCAGGAAGGCGTTTCAGCTTTTTTAGAAAAAAGAAAAGCGAGCTTCAAAGGAAATTAATTCTTTTTTTAGTGATATTAAGCCACGTTTCATTAGAAAACCCAGTCGCTTAATTCTGCAATAACTTATTGGCTGTCATATAATTAATGCCATCAATAATTCGATAACTTTTATTTAACTTTTTTCGTAACTAATAATAGTTATCTTTAATCCAAAATTTATAAAAAATATGAAAAAAACTTTATTAATCGTTGCTATTGCTGGGTTAGCAATGGCTTCTTGTGCGAAGGATCGTACTTGTACATGTACACTGGCAACTACTAGTCCTAGTGGAACAACAACTACTAGCCAACCTGTAGTTACAGTAATAAAAAAAGTGAAAACAAGTGAAATTAAATCACGTTGTGAAAACACTACTGAAGTGACCGTTAATACTCAAGGTCAGACTACTACTCAAGTTAATACATGTTCATACAAATAATATTTAAAGAAAAATGAAAAAAATTATATTATTAGCAGTTGTAGCTGTAGCAGTTACATCAGCATCTTGCAGAAAAACACGTACATGTGATTGCTCAACAGCTTCATCACTTGTAGTTGTTGTTAACGGTACTACAACAACAAACCCAACCGGATCTGGATATCCTCAAACTACTTCAGATAAAATAACTATGGATAAACAAAAATCTATAGATTTTAGAGAGTACGGTGGACCAAATGGTGGCGGTTGTTATTCAAAAACTACAACTAATACTTACACTATCACAGGTGGTACCGGTACAGTTACTGATGTACAAACTTGTACTATTAAATAATTCTTAGAATTTTATTGTAAAAAAAGTCCCGCATTTGCGGGACTTTTTTATTTGTATTCAAACGTGCCAAATTCACTTTTGATAGTCACAATTTGCCCAATACCTTTTTCAACTCTTCCAATAATTTTTGCATCGATATTAAATGATTTTGCAATGGAGATTATATCAATGGCGTATTTTTCACTAACATATAATTCCATCCGATGACCCATATTAAAAACCTTATACATTTCTTTGTAATCGGTGTGACTTTGTTGTTGAATAGTTTTAAATAAAGGAGGAACTTCAAATAAATTATCCTTTACAATATGCAACCCATCATTTATAAAATGAAGCACCTTAGTTTGAGCACCACCGCTACAATGTACAATGCCGTTAATGTTTTTTCCTAATTCCGAAATTACTTTTTTAATTACTGGCGCATAAGTGCGGGTTGGAGAAAGCACCAATTTTGCAGCATCCATTTTTTCAGTAATGGTTTCCGCTTTTGAATTGCGGTAACTTACTTCTATTTCATCAGTGAGGTTTAAACCACCAGTATACACAACACTTTCAGGTAAAGCGGCATCGTAACTTTCCGGAAATTTTTTGGCCAATGTTTTATTAAATACATCATGACGAGCACTTGTTAATCCATTACTTCCCATGCCACCATTGTATTCTTTTTCATAAGTAGCTTTGCCGTAACTACTCAAGCCAATAATTACATTTCCTTCTTTAATGGCATCATTGGAAATTACTTTATCCCGTTCCATTCTGCAAACAACTGTACTGTCTACAATAATTGTTCTTACCAAGTCGCCCACATCGGCTGTTTCACCACCGGTAGACGAAATCGAAATACCATTATCTCTTAAGTTTTGAAGAACTTCTTCTGTACCATTAATAATTGCTGAAATAACTTCACCCGGAATTAAGTTTTTATTTCTGCCGATAGTAGATGATAATAAAATATTGTCTGTTGCACCAACACAAATGAGATCGTCCACATTCATGATAACGGCATCTTGTGCAATCCCTTTCCAAACACTTAAATCTCCTGTTTGTTTCCAATACATATAGGCAAGTGATGATTTAGTACCGGCACCGTCCGCATGCATTATTAAGCAATGCTTCTCACTGCCGTTCAAAAGATCTGGAACAATTTTACAAAATGCTTTTGGAAATAATCCTTTATCCAATTTCGCAATAGCTGCATGAACATCTTCTTTTGAAGCAGAAACTCCTCTTAAATTATATTTGTCGTCACTCATAAATAGTATTCAAAATTAAAGTTTATTTACTAATTCATTCTTCTTATTTTTACAAGCGTTTTGAACAAAGAGAAGATAAAAATATCAATCGTTAATTATACTAATACTTTGCCCTTCAAGTGGGCATTGAAGAAAAGCGATTTATTAGAGCGTATAGATCTCCAGGAAGACATTCCCAGTATTTGTGCTCAGAAATTAAAATTTAAGCAAGTCGATTTAGCACTTGTGCCGGTTGCTTTATTAGTTGAGTTGCCACATTATTTTATTGAAACAAATTACTGTATTGGCGCATTTAAAAAAGTAGATAGTGTGAAATTATATAGTGATGTACCTTTGAATGAGATCAAAACAATTACACTCGATTATCAATCTAAATCGTCGATTACACTTACCAAAGTATTAAGTAAATTTTTCTGGAAAATAAATCCTGAATTTATAAATGGGAGTCCGGGTTTTGAAAAAAACACAAAAGATAAAAATGCTTCTGTAGTAATTGGCGACAGAACTTTTGAATTGAATGGTAAATATAAACATGAATATGATTTGGCAGAAGAATGGTTTAAGTTTACAAATTTACCTTTTGTTTTTGCTGCCTGGGTAAGCACCGAAAAATTAGATGAAAAATTTATTCAGGAATTTAATATAGTTCTTAAAGATGGAGTCGATTCTTGTTTATCTGCAATCAATGAATCAATAGATAAATTAAATATCTCAAAAGAAAAAGCGATTGAGTATTTAACCAAACGAATAGATTATAAATTGGATGATGAAAAAAAGAAAGCGATGAATTTATTTTTGAATTACATTAAACAGCTGTAATTTTATCGCCGACAATCACATTTAATTTTTGAGGATGGCAAATGTAATTCAAAACTTCTCCTTCAAACTCAGGTTCTCCATCAAAGTGAATAGCATCTTTCCATTTACGTTCAATAGTTAATTTTTCAGTTGTAAAGGTTTCAATATTTTTTGATTCATTTGCTTTGCCCTTCAAAACATTTATCAAAACACCAAAGACAGTAATTATATTAAATGGTTTCAAAATTACAACATGGAATTTACCATCGTTTAATTTGGCTTGAGGTGCAATATAAAAATCGTTACCATATTGACCCGCGTTAGCAATTGTAATTAAATATGCTTTACGTGTAATTTCCTGATTATTGAATTTTAAAATATATTCTTTTGATTTGTACTTAATAATTTCTCTGGCAGTTATTTTTATATAACTCTGCAACCCTCTTTTTTTAGAAGTAGCGAAAAGATTACCAATATGTGCATCAAAACCTACACCGCTTGTACAAAAAAATGGAATATCATTTACCGTTCCATAATCGATAGTTGTTTTTTTGCCCGTAGCAATTTGTTTAATTACTTCTGCAACATTCATAGATAAGCCCAAAGTTCGCGCTAAGCCGTTACCTGAACCCGCCGGCACAATGCCAAGAGAAATACCTGTACCAACAATACTTTTGGCAACTTGATTTACAGTTCCATCACCACCAACGGCAATTGCATCTGTATAATCTTGAGAATGGAGAATATCCAATACTTCTTTAAAATGATCTTTGTCTTTCCAAATAACAATTTGATAATAAATATCTTTTGGAAATTCTTTCTTAATCGTATCAATTAATTGATCAGATATTTTTTTACCCGCGTTGGGGTTTACTATAAAAAGTAACTTGCGGGACATATCAGGCGTTGCTGATTTCTCTGTAAATTTTGTTTTTTGCATTTAGCACCCAGTCTTTATAAAACCTGTTTCCGGTGGTAAATTTAGCACTTATATTTACAAGTTGGCTCAAATCAAATGAATCAGCAAAAATTCCTGCGCCGGCCTTATAGGCATCGCGTGAATTGCAGAATTGCTCGTAATGTCCTTCTATAGGTACCATTAAAACTGGCTTACCCAGGTACATGGCTTCGCAAACACTTTCAAAACCTGCGGTACTGGCGAGGCCTTTTGATTTGCTCATCATTTCTAAAAAGAGTTGATCGTTTAATGCATGAACAAAAAGTTTTGTGTTTGCATAAGGATACGTTGTTTGTAATTTTTCAGGCTGATCGGTAAAACAATGCACTTCCACATTTGGATTATTTTTATGCCATTCAATTAATTCCTCATAGTAACCGTTGTTTACTAAATAAACCAAAAAATAATCTTCTTGTTCTGATTCTAATTCAAAAATTTCTCTTCGTAAAAGTGGCGGCACAATTACAACATCTTCATGAGTTGTGCGAATATTATAAAATGACAATGCTAAATTTTTGGAAGATCCTTTTGAAGTTAGTTTGGTAAAAAACTTTATTGCAGCTTTATCCAGCCATCTTCCTTGCGGAAAATCAAAATCCGAATGCAAATAAATATATTGGTGAGCGATACAAATTAATTTAGCTTTTGGTTTATAATAACGGTAATATAAACCAATCAAGAGATCGAAAAAATTAATGACAACATCTGGTTCATGTTTTTTCATTAATTCATCAATCTTTCTTAAGCTCTCTTTAAATATTTTAATCCGTTTAATATTATGAATAATCGATTTAGAGAGATTAATGCTTTTGTTTTTTTTGTCGGTAACAAAATTCGGACTAGGCAATTGAACAATCTCACATTTTATTTTTTCGTAGAAAAATTGTGGAATATCTCTTGAGCCACTTGATCCCAAAATAACGGCGCTTATTTCATGACCCTGTTCAATCAGCATTTCATACATGCTAATGGCTTGTGTCATATGACCTCTTCCTTCGCCCTGAATGCTTAGTACATATTTTTTTCCCATAATATTAACGATTGATAACTACGCCTTGCGGTAAAATTTCTTCCAATCCAACTTTTTCTTTTTTCTCAGTATTGTTTTTATTTAACTCATCTAACCATTCTTGATATTGAATTATTTTCCAATTACCTTCGGTGTCTTCTGCCAAGGCAGTTAAGCTCTCAACCCAATCACCTGAGTTCATATACTCAATACCATTTATATTTTTGATAGCTGGCTGATGAATATGCCCGCAAATAATACCGTGACATTTTCGTGCCTTAGCAACTTTAGCTAATTGGTTTTCATAATCTGAAATAAAAGAAACTGCTGATTTTACTTGTGCTTTTACAGCTTGAGATAAGGAGTAATAAGGTAAACCACGTTTTTCTCTATAAGTATTATAATGTCTGTTTAACCAAAGTAAAAACGTATAACTCACATCACCCATTTTGGCTAGCCAACTCAATTTTGTTGTTACAGTATCAAAAATATCCCCATGCGTTACGAAATATTTTCTTCTTACACCATAATGAATATGATGTCTTTTAATTTTAAAATTTCCCATTGTAAATGGTAAAATCTCGTCTAAAAAATCATCATGATTGCCGCGCAAATAAATAATTTCTTCACATTTACTTTTCGCAACCAAATTGATAACGTATTTAAAAAAATTGCTGTGTTGTTTTTTCCACTTTCCACTTTTACGTAATTGCCATCCATCAATGATGTCGCCATTTAAAATAAGTGTTTCACATTTGTGGTGTTTTAAAAAATGAACAACTTGTTTGGCTTTGCTGGCTTTGATGCCTAAGTGGATATCTGACAGAACAATTGTTTTGTAGAATGTTTTCATGAATTTGGTTTTACAAATGTTCTCAGTTTGTGTCACTACATCATTAAAAGAAATTTAATAGATGGTTAAGTATCTAGTGCCAATGTTATTTGAAAAACATAAAGCGATTATAAATGTTTAATGTTAACTTAACTTCGCATTAAAATTAAACGCAAATGAATTTTCTATTTTTGCAAACAAACAATCTTCTTTAATCTATACAATCATTTATGAACTCAATAAAAAAAATAGCAATATTGTTTTTTCTTGTTTCCACTTTTCTAACTAGTGCGCAAGACAAAAAAGCAGAGAATTTTTCGTTTGTAGCTTTTGGCGATATGCCTTATACACTTCCAAAAGATTATTCAAGATTTGAGAATGTAATTAAAACTATTAATGAGCAAAAATCAGTATTTACAATAAATGTAGGAGACATAAAAGCTAGTGCTACTCCATGTAGTGAAGAGTCTTATTCTAAAATCCTTAATTATTATCAACAATTTGAAAAACCAATGATTTATGTGCCCGGTGATAATGAATGGACAGATTGTAGTAAAAAGGAAGCGGGTTCATATGATCCGGAAGAACGCTTAGGAGTAATTAGAAAAATGTTTTATAAAGACAAAAATAGTTTTGGTAAAGAAAAAATAGTATTGACCTCTCAATCTCAAAATCCGGATTTTTCAAAGTTTGTCGAAAATAATAGATGGGAATATGGTAATATTTCATTTGCTACTATACATATAGTAGGAAGCAACAATAATTTTTTACCGACCTCAAAAAACGGGAATAAAGAATTTTACGATCGTGAAAAAGCAGACTTAGCATGGATAGATGAATTATTTAAAACTGCAAAAGAAAAAAATAGCAGGGCAATTGTTATGGTTATACATGCAGATATGTTTTTCGGATCTAAAGATCAGGGTGAGGCGAGTGGCTTTAATGAGATCAAGAAAAAAATGAAAGAACTGGTTGCTGACTTTAAAAAGCCGGTATTACTAATCAACGGTGATTCTCATGTCTTTTTAATTGATAAACCACTTTACGAAGATTCAAAAACTAAAAAAACAGTTGATAATTTTACAAGGCTGCAAGTGCATGGTGATGCTAATATGCATGCGGTTAAAATTAATGTTAATCTTAATTCAGCTTCCTTGTTTTCATTTGAAGAAGTATTGGTAACAGGTAATTAATAAAGATCACCGAAGACTCAAAGAGTTTTGGAGTTATTTTATTTCAGTTTGTGAAAGTTCTTGTTTTTCCCTTGTTATTGCAGATATCATTTTCCGGGTTCATTTGTAATTTTGAAGTTTCGGAGAAATTTTTTTTGATCCATATTTAGTTATGGATTCTTAGAAGTTCGTTATTTTATTCGATTACTAACACTCTAAATGAATTGGGTTTTATGGGTAGTTTAGAATGAGAACTTTCTTTTGTCGAATTAGGTTTTTCTTCAAACTCTGCTGTTGGTAAAAATAATTGATGAGTACTTTTATTTAAAGCAATTGTTTTAGCTCCTTTTTGAGTAATAATAGTTTCTACAACTTTATAGCTGTTTTCGTTTTCTTTTTTTACAACAGTAATTGTGCCGTCACCACCATTAGATGCGTAAATATATTTCTTGTCAGCATCAAAAACTACACCGTCGCAGCCTTCACCAATAGGAACTGTAGATACAACTTTGCCGTTTTCTGAATTAACAATAATCATTAATTTATTATCACAAACAGAAAACAATCGATTTTCCTTTGAATCAAATGCTAATCCTGTTGGTTCTTCTCCAGGTGAAACTGACCACACATTTTTTATTTTTAATGTTACGGCATCAATTACTATAATCGAATTTTTGTCTTCAATATTTACAAATACTGTTCCCTTATTATCATTTGTGCAGAGTTCTGGTTTTCCAGGAAGTTTAATTGTTCCAATTATTTTATTTGTTTTAGCGTCCATTATTGTAGCATCGTTACTTTTTCCGTTAAAAATAAATACTTTGTGGGTAAAGGTGTCATAAATAATTGCATCGGGATTAATACCGTCTATTTTTACTTTTTCTATAATTTCGAAAGTAGATGAATTAAATACTGTTACTGAAGTATCTTTACCATTACTTGTAAATCCTTTATTTAAATCGCTTGCTATTGCAATGCCATGTACTCCTTTTGTATCTTTTATAGTTGCTATAGCCTGAGATGTTTTCAGATCTATTACATTTACGACAGTACCATGAGACAAAAATAAATGTTGTAAAGGTTCATCTATAACGAGAAGATCCCAACTGCCATCTCCTGCAACATTGATTTTATTAATAATTTTATGAGATTGAATTGTTTGTGCGGAGAATTGAAAGTTTAACGAAATTGTGAATGACAAAAAGAGAAGGCTGAATTTTTTCATAACTTTATTTTTAAGTTTTAATAATTGATCAATATTACATTTCAATTCTAAAGGAAATCTATTCTTAAAAATTTTCCTGGAAAACAAAGGTAATTCTAAAATGAATTCTTATATAAAGTCAATTTTAAATGTATGTAATGAATCATGATGGTTATTGGAAATTGTGTAACCATAATTATCAGTAATACTTTTAACAATTGATAATCCTAAACCTAAGGAATCTTTGGAAGCATCGTTTTTCTTGAAGCGAATGTATAAATCTTTCTCATCTATAGTTAGGGGTTCACCACTATTGGAAATTGACATTGTTTTGTCTTTTATAGATATACTTACTATACCACCCATTTTGTTGTGGCGGATCGCATTTTGAAAAAGGTTTGTAATTAGAATATCAGCGAGCATTGGGTTCATTTCAATTTTTGGATCACTCTCGAAATTGATCTCGAGTTGTATTTTCTTTGCACCAACTAAATCAGAATAATTATTTATTATTTTAGTAACAGTTTCTTTTAAATTAATTATTTCATTATTCTGAAACTGGTTATTTTCAATTTTAGTAAGTAAAATTAAAGTCTTATTTAACAAGCTTAGTTTTCTTAAACTATTTTCAATTGTTTGTAATTGATCCATTTCTTCCTCTTTTAAATTAGGAGATTGCATCATTAATGAAACTGTGGCTTTTACAACTGCCAAAGGTGTTTGCATTTCATGCGAAGCATTTTCTGTGAATTCTTTTTGTTGTAAATAATCTGAATGAATTTTTTCAGTCATTTTATTTAAAGCTGCACTTAATTGATTAAATTCTACGGTTGTTGCAGATTTAAAACTATGATTCTCATGTTTTCTTATGTCATAACTATTTAACTCCTCAAGTGTTTTATAAAATGGTTTCCATATAGTTTTTGAAAGTACCCAATTAACAACAAAAAAACCTAAAACTAAAAAAACAATAATTAAAGCAAATGCAGATAATAATCCTTCTGTTAATTCATCTTCTTCAAATGTTGGTTTTGCTATTGTAATTAAATAAGTTTGATTATTTGATCTGTAATAGCTTCTAAGAATTCTGTAATTTAAATCTTGCTTCTCAACTTTATCGTATATGAGGGAGTCTGAAAATAAAGAACCGGTTTTATGTTGATTAACAACAGTTATTTTTGAGATACTGTCGGCACTTAAATAAACCGGATCATTTTTAGGATTAAGTTTGATCAGATTTTCTGCATTACTTTTTTCTTTTAAAAGGGTTTCGTCTGTGCCATCTCTTACTTCAATTCTGATCAAGTGATAAGAAAAAAAAGCAGCAATTAATAGCAATGGCATACTGATTAATAAATAATAAAATATGGTTTTAGTTATTAATTTCATTACTCATTTGCTTTAAACTTATATCCAATTCCATATATCGTTTGTATATAATCAACTGAACCCTTACGTGCTAATTTTTTGCGGAGATTTCTTAAATGAACATAAATAAAATCATGGCTATCCATCTGATCACTATCATTTCCCCATAAATGTTCAGCAATAGAATATTTTGATACTACCCGGTTTTTGTTTGAAATAAAGAAGAGTAATAAATCGTATTCTTTTGCTGTTAAAACCACCTGTTCATTTTTTACTTTAACAATTCTCTCGTCGGGTATTATAGTAATCTGATTAACAATAATTGATTTATTCCCTTCGAAATTTCGCCGTCTTATTAAAGCTTTGATGCGAGAATTAAGTTCTGCTAAATTAAAAGGTTTTGCTAAGTAGTCATCAGCCCCTAAATCAAGCGCAGTAATTTTATCATCTGATGAATCTTTAGCGGAAATAATTATGATACCCGTTTTTGATCTGCTTTCTTTTAGTTGTCTTACAATATCCAGACCATTACCTTTTGGTAAAGTAATGTCAACTAAAATGCAATCATAATCATAGTTTTTGGCTTTTTCTAAACCGGTTATAAAATCAGAAGCCGATTCCATTAAATAACCCTCTTGAACTAAATATTGTTTAATTAATTTATGAAGCTCAGGTTCATCTTCTATCAAAAGAATTTTCATTGTATAAATATATGATATAAATCTTAAGGCATTCTGAAGATGTATTTAAATACACAATGGATTAATGAATTTAGTAGATACATAAGATTAAAGAAAATACAATTGAAATTTTAGGAAAATTGGTGGATATATGATTCTAAAGAAAATCTAAAGACATTCTGAAGTTATGTAACTGATTTTTATATTAAAATAGCAAGAACGCTTGTTATTGTTACCAAACAGATTGATTCGTTAAAACTAAGTTAACTTTTAAAAGCGAAAAAAATAATATTGCCGTAATTTTCCTTCCATAAAAGAGATTCTAAAATAACATTTAATTAATATTTCCAGATCATCATTTTAATAAATGATTTGGTTCTTTGTCGCATAATTAAAAGGAACTGTGACTGTGACAACTGCATTCAACAAACAACACCAATTTTTTGGAAAGAAGTATTTGATTTTGATTTTTTACTCCATCATGGCTTTTCAAGTTAAAGCTCAAGTAAAAGGAAAAGTTGTTGATGAGTCAACGAATGAATTACTTGTTGGGGCAACCGTTTATTTATCTAATACGAAAATTGCTGATTTTGTTGGTTTGAATGGAACGTATCATTTAAGGAAAATTTTGCCCGGAACATACACAATTGTCTCTCAATTTATTGGTTACGGAAGAGAAGAAAAAGTTATTGAAATTGTGGATACCGGAAAAGTTATCAAACTTGATTTTAAATTGAAATCAAACGGAAATACGCTAAATGAGGTTACAGTTGTTTCATCGAACGATAAAGGCTCTGATAATTATGCGCGTAAATTAGAAAAGAATTCAGATAATGTGATGAATATTATTTCTGCCAAAAACATTCAACTTCTCCCTGATGTTACAATTGGGAATGTGCTTCAAAGAATGAGCGGTGTAACTGTTGAAAAGACTTCAAGTGGCGAAGGTCGTTATGCAACTATCAGAGGAATGGACAAGCGTTATAATTATACAACAATTGATGGCGTAAAAGTTCCAAGTCCCGATTTTAAAAATCGTTATGTTCCTATGGATATTTTTCCTGCTGAAATTGTAGAACGATTGGAAGTTTCTAAAAGTTTAACTCCAAATATGGAAGGAGATGCAATTGGTGGTGCTACTAATCTTGTTTTAAAAAGTGCACCCGAAACTTTTTTAGTTAACGCTAATGCTTCCGTTGGTTACAATCAATTTTTATTTGATAAATCGTTTACTTCATTTAATACAAGTGCAATAAATCTTAGATCTCCATCTCAGGTTCATCCTGGAGATGCGGCTACTAAGGCAGATTTTCCGACAAGCGATTATACTTATAAAAGTATACAACCACAACCAAATATTATTGCCAGCTTAAGTATTGGAAATCGTTTTCTTAAAAGAAAACAGCTTGGAATATTAGTTTCCGGAAGTTACCAAAACACATTTAATTTGACGCACGATATTTTTTTGTTGCCGGCTGCTCAGCCACAATGGACTCCTCCAAATCAACCTTTGATTTCTGATTGCTATGTTCGCGATTATTCACTCCAACAAATCAGGAAAGCGATTCATGCAAAAATTGATTATAAATTTAACCCTCGTCATAAATTAAGTTTCTATACAATGTATACCGGTTTGGATGCATACAGACAAAGAAACTTAGTTGATAGTATTGGTATTGGAAATAGCATTGCCAATGTTGAAAAACAATTTGAAACAAGGGTAACGTTACAAAACATTTATAATGCAACACTGCATGGGGAACATACATTGGTAAAAGGTTTGGTTTTTGATTGGAGCGGTGCTTATTCAAAAGCTTGGGCAAATTCACCGGATTGGGGATCGATCACAATTAACGGAGTAGCTAATTCGCCGAATTACAAATGGAAAACATATAAAAGAAGATGGCTTCAAACATCGGATGAAGATATTGCATATTATGCGAATCTTACATATAGTATAAATGTTTTGAATCAAAATTTAGAATTGAAAGCAGGAGGAATGAATCGTAATAAAACACGAAATAATTTTTATGACGAATACGATTTATCTTTTAGTCCAAATCAACAAGTTACTTCAGCCGGAATTTCCGGAGCTAATTTTTCTGTGTACAATGGTTTTGGTTCTTCAGCTGATCCAAACAATTATATTATAAACGAAAATGTTCATTCGGAATATGGAATGGCAAAGCTAACACTTATAAAGAAAATCCAATTACTAGGTGGTGTGAGGGTAGAAAATACAGAACAAAGTTTTACAACAGCAGTTCCTGAAAACATTCCGGGAAAACGTGGAAGCAAAAGTTACCAAGATATTCTTCCAAGTTACAGCATAAAGTTTTCTCCTGATAACAAACAAAACTTTAGAGCTAATTATTATGCTTCTATTTCGCGACCAAGTTTTTATGAATTAATTCCCTACACAATTCAAGGAGAAGATTTTAACGAAATTGGGAATCCATATTTAAAACATACAACTGCTGATAATTATGACTTTAGGTATGAATTGTTTCCAACGCCAAACGAACAAATATTAGCAGGGGTGTTTTACAAAAACATAGTGAATCCTGTAGAATATTCTTTTGTAAGGGAATCTGGTTCTCCATCTGCATTGGATTTACAGCCTCAAAATTTTGGTATAGCAACTAATTATGGTTTTGAGTTTGTGATCAATAAATTCTTTAAACAGTTTGGTGTTTCAGCAAATTACTGTTATACCAAATCGCAAATAACAACTGATAAAATTTTGTATTATCACGATCCTGTTTTGGGGAATACAAATAAAATAGTTTCGCAAACACGACCTTTACAAGGGCAAGCAGATAATATAGGTAATCTTTCTCTTATTTATAAAAATGGTAAAGCTGGAATGGACTTACTTGTTTCTGCAGTGTACACAGGTAAACTAATCTCGTTAGTTTCTGCTGCTTATGGTTTAGATTATTATCAAATGCCTATGACGCGTTTAGATTTTTCCGGCGAAAAAATATTAAGTGATAAAAACAAGAAATTTAAGTTGTCTTTATTTGTGAAAATAAATAACATTTTAAATACAAAATCTGTTGTGCGGATTTTACAACCAAATTTAACGCTACCGAATGGTGAATTATACTTGCCAATTCAGGACAGCCATAACAGCATTGTTGTTCAAAGGCAACAGTATGGACAAGGTTATTTAATTGGCATCAGATACAAAATGTAATTAAGAACAATAAAAAATAAACGTAAAATAAAAACCAAAACAAAAAATAAGAAACATGAAAAAATCAATTGTTTTATTTGGAGCGATCGCGATAGTATCCGCTTTATTCTTTGAATCCTGTAAAAAGAAATCTACCGCAGATCAGGAACATACTGTAGTATCGGTGCCACCATTTCAAATTGGTCAGGCAATTAGTGCTGGAACAGCTTTATCCGGTTCAATAAAAGGCACCATGGTTACAGGTAATACATATACCGTTGGTGGAGATGTTGTAATTAATATTGGTGATACTGTGTTATTACAAGAAGGAGTTACCGTTTGTGTTGCCAATGGAAAAACAATAGTTGTAAAAGGAACTTTGATCTCTTTAGGTTCACAAGCTAAACCGAATTACTTTACTGCATGTGGTGTAAGTAAAGTAAATACGATTGCACAATCACAAAATCCAACAACTGATCCTGCCTGGGGTACTGCCGGTGCAGGAGTTTGGGGTGGCATCGAGTGTGATACTTCTTGCAAATTATTAGTTATAAAATGGACGCACATAGAATTTGTTGGAGCAGCAGCAGCAGTTACACAACCTTATGTTGGAGGTGCAGCAGGATCAAAACAAAAAGGTATTACATTCCAAAACCCTAATGGTGATTTTATTATGGAAGATTCCTGGATGTATGGAACAATTGATGACGCCGTTCGTTTTTCAAGTGGTCGTTGCAGTATTATGCGTAACACTTTCGAAAAATGTGGTTATGTAGGTGGCGATTGCTTAAATGCAAAAAGTGGTTCTGTTGGTGATATGGCTTATAATTTATTTGTTGGCACAGCAACCAATGGTACTAAGGCATCTAACAAAGGTGGTATTGGTCCTGAAACAAATATTTACATGTACAACAATACCTATATAAATGGTGGTTATCGTCAGGTTCAAACTGCAAGAAGTGGTGATATTGATTTTGAAGAAGGTGCTAAAGGTGTTGCTTACAATAATTTGATTGTAAATTGTAAATTTAGTTTACGTGTGATGGGTCCTGCACCAAATCCCGCAGGTATTCCAATGGCAGATACAACAAATTTATCTTATAGTAATAATTGGGCTTATGGAGATTCTGCAACAGTTTGCGATCAGTTTTTTCCAGTTGGTTATACTACAAAACCCTCTGCTTATATTGCACCTACGGCAGCAGCAGCAAACTATATATATAACGGTGGACCAAATGGAGCTGCCGCTTACGACGCTTCTGCTTTAGCGGGCGCAAATAATCCAATGTTTGTTGGATTTCCTTTACCGGAACAAGGTATTTCTCATTTATCTGATATAAATTATGTAGGCTCATTTAATTTTAAATTGCAAGCTTCATCTCCTTGTGTAGGAAAAGGTAAAACAAGTTTCACACCTTTAAATTCTACAGCAGCTACTGTTACAAATGCAAATTACAGAGCGGTTCAAACTGCTCCGGGTGTAGATCTTGGTTGTTATCAAATTAATGGCACAGGAAATCAACACTAATTAAAATAATTATCCTATCAAGCCCCGGTATTGTATCGGGGCTTGATTTTAAAAGTATCATGAACTATATTAAATATTTATTTATTTTGTTTTTTGCAGTAAGCTTTAAATTGGTTGCACAATCAGGTTGTACTGATCCACAGGCCAGTAATTATTCGCCAACTGCCACCGTTAATGATGGGTCATGCGTTTATGCACCAACTACGCAAGCATTTAATTTTATGGTGAACACAATTAATGTCGGTTCAAATTCCGGGATCGAATGGATCAATGGTAACATTTATACTTTTGGTGATGGTGGAAATCCAAATGCATTTTATAAAATTGATACTACAAACGGAAATATTTCTCAAAATATAACTGTAACCAATTACGGAAATCAGGATTGGGAAGATATAACTGCCGATACAGGTTTTGTTTACATTGGTGATTTTGGAAACAATAATGGAAACAGAACAGATCTGAAAATATTAAAAATTAGAAAACTTGATTTTGTGAATAATCCATCGGCTGTTGTTTCCGTTACAGCACAGGCCATCAATTTTTCATACACCGATCAAACAAGTTTTGTGGTTAATACAAATACCAATTATGATTGCGAAGCTATGATTTCGGTAGGAGATAGTCTTTATATTTTTACAAAAGACAGAGGCGATTCAAAAACAAGAGTTTACAAATTGCCTAAAACTCCGGGTACTTATCCTGTTAGTCCGTATTTAAACTTTAATACAAATGGTAAAGTTACCGGAGCAGATTATAACCCGATAAACAATGAAGTTTTATTAATTGGATATAAAGGCGGGAACATGAATTCTTTTATTTGGTATTTATCCGATTTTCAAAGCGTTGATTTTTTTTCAGGGAATAAACGACGGGTAGAATTGGGAAATGCATCTTATGCATGGCAAACAGAAGGTATTACTTTTTATAACGAAACAAGTACGCACAGGATATTTATTTCATGCGAAACAAATGGAATAATTGCAGGAATTTATTATTCTGATCTTGATCAAATTGCCGGACTAAGAGATCTTCAAAAACAAAATAATGAATTAAAGGTTTACCCAAACCCTTCTTCAAATAATTTTAGAATCGAATGCACACAGACGATAAAAGATATTGAAGTTTTATCGTTAGAAGGAAAAGTTATTTATTCAAAAAAAATAGGATTAAGCAATACTGTGATTAATGCCATTGATTTTACAAATACTTCGGGGTGTTACATGCTTAAAACTACAACAAAGAATTATACAGATTATAAAAAATTATTTGTTGAAACGAAATAATGAACATGAAAAATATGTATAAGAATATCTTTATTGGAATTTTAACTCTTCTCATCAATTTTTCAGCGTCGTCACAATCCGGTTGCACAGATCCGGCTGCAAATAATTATAATTCATCTGCCATAACCAATGATGGGTCGTGTACCTATAATGTTACAAATATGACTGTTCATGCTAAAGGGTCAGTTGCCGACAGCGTTCCGGAGTGCTCTGGGTTAATTTTTACGAATGGAATGATGTGGACTCATAATGATAGTGGAAACCCAAATAATATATATAAAGTAGACACTGCAAATGGAACAATTTTGCAAACAGTTAAAATTACAAATTTTCCGAATGTAGATTGGGAAGATATTACAGCTGATACGAATTATATTTATGTGAGCGATGCAGGTAATAATAATGGAACAAGAACAGATTTGAAAATACTCAAGATTGATAAATCACAATTCTTAAGCAGTACTTTAACTGCGGTTAACGCAACTGCACAAGCAATTAATTTTTCATATTCTGATCAAACGAGTTTTGTTTCAAGCAGCACGAACAATTTCGATTGTGAATCAATCATTTCTATTGGCAATTCGCTTTATATTTTCACAAAAGATAGGGGAGACATGCAAACTCGCGTTTATAAACTATCTAAAACCCCGGGAACTTATACGGTTAGTCCTTACACATCATATAATGTAAACGGTTTAATAACAGGCGCAGATTATAATCCGCAAACAAACGAAGTTGCTTTGATTGGTTATAAAACCTCACACTTAAATTCGTTTATGTATTTTTTAAATGATTTTACGGGCGACAATTTTTTTTCAGGAAATAAAAGAAGAATAGAAATTGGAAATTCGGTTAACAGTTGGCAAACCGAAGGAATAACATATATTAATACAAATGAGCTTTTTATATCTTGCGAAACGTCTTATACTCCTGCAACAATTTACAGAACTTGTAAGTCATCAATGGTGGTTACACCAACGGGAATTGAGGAAATTCAAAATAATCTGAATCAAATCCAGATTTATCCCAATCCATCTTCCGGTTCATTTGAAATAAAAAGTAATGTTGAAATAAAAGCGATCGAAATATTATCAGTTGAAGGAAATATTATTTATACTAATTTTTTTCATGAAAAAAATTATAAGATAAATACTCAAAACATCATCGTTGATCCTGGTTATTACTTACTTAAAATATATGTAACTAATGAAGTCTATTTTAAAAAGCTTTTGTTAAACCCAAAATAATCAAGTCCTCTAATTATAAAAACAAATAAAAATGAAAACAAAAAAACAAAAAACCATGAAAAAAAATCTACTCATTGCCATTGTTGCAATAATGGCTATTTTATTCTCTACTAAAGAGATTAGCGCGCAAACTAAATTAATTCATTACTGGCATTTTAATAACACACTTCCCACTTCCGGTGCCGGTGGTATTCATTTTGGAACAGGTAAAATGAATTCTGATTACACCAAATCTGGTGTAACTACAGGTTACTTAAGGTTTTTAAAAGTTGCAGGTTGCTTAGCAGATACAGGATATTGGGATAACCTTTTAGGTGATTCAATAAACCAAAGACCTGGTTATGGTGCATGCTGTCCCGTTTTTGGAGCAACTGTAAGTAATTCAGCAGTGAGAACACGTAACCCAACAGACAGTATGCAATTCCTTTGGTACATTCCAACAACCAATTATAAAAACATTAAGATAACCTGGGAATCAGAATCTTCCAGTACTGGTAGTGGTCAACATAGAATGAATTATAGTTATAGTTTAGATAGTGGTGCCACATTTATAACAACCAACCTACCAAAATTGTTTGATTCAGCAGGAACTGCTTGGGGTAAAATAGTATTAAATTTAAGTGCAATATCAACTGTTACAAATACCAACAAATTAATGTTGCGAATTAAATTTAGTGCACCAAATACTGGTGGAAGCGGAAATAATAGATTTGATAATATTACTGTTGAAGGAGATTCCGTTTCTTCCGGACCGACTGGTATTCATGAATATGGATACACAACTGGCGATTATAAAGTTTATCCGAATCCGGCAAATGATAGATTAACTATTTCATCGGCTAGAAACGAAGCATCTGAAATTGTAATCTTGAATTTAATTGGCCAGGTTGTTTCATCCTATAAAGATGATGGTAAGCAATTGCCAATAGATGTATCTACTCTGACGAATGGAATTTATTTTGTTCGCATCAACGATTTAAATGGAGAAAATAAAGCAGTTTTAAAATTTGTGAAGAATTAAAAAAACACGTTTCAATTATAAAAAAACCTGCTTTATATAGCAGGTTTTTTTATTCTCAAATTTTAAAAAATGCTTTCGTGTAAAGTATTTTTTTGCACTTGAAGCTGAAAGTAAAGCATGAGTGAATAAATTCTCAACTTTATGTTTTTATGATTTTGTATTAATACTTCTCTTTAACTTTGTTTCGCCTTAGAATTGGAGCTCGGAATTTTGTTTTTGAAAATTTATATTTTAAATCACACCTAACTGAACGAAATTAAATTAAAAATCCGGGCTCCGATCAAGGTCAATTTTCAGTTACAGTAAACTACTTAAGATACACTTAACTTTGCCGTTTTCATTAACTTTTTGGTAACAAAAATGTAATCTTCATTTGCAGTCAATCTCAGGTTTTAAAGGGAAATTTACAAAAAAAGCAAATGAAGAATTTTATGAAAAAAAGTTATTTACCAAAGGGCGTTTATGTGAAAGCAAAAATTTTATTTTTTATTTTTTTGAGCGTAAGTATAAGAAATGGTTTAGCACAATCTGTTGTTAGTTGGACAAACGCTGCTGCATTAACAGGGTGGATCACTCCCTCAAATTGGAGTACAAATGCTTACCCCTCTGTTGGCGATTTAGCACAATTTAATAATACCGGCACTGCAAATAATGTCGCAATAGATATGTCAACTCTATCAGGGTCTCTTTCTATCGCAGGAATTGAAATCACTAATTTAAGAGCTGCAAATAATTTAACTGTTGGAAACAGTTCTGCAGTAAACGGGACTCTGAATTTTTCCGGCGGAAATATTAATGCAATACCAAATGCAATTATCAGAAATGGAAGTGGGAAAAACTTAATTATACAAGACTTAAACGGCGGAACAGGATTGATGGGAATTACAATTTCTAATATAACAGACAATAAAGTTATTTTAGATGGAGCAGGAAATATTACATTAGCAAGCATAATTTCTGGCGCTTCTAATTCTCCTCTATCTGTTCAAGGAATAGGATCTGGCGTTGTAAATATTACCGGTGTTGCAAATACTTTTTCAGGTAATATAAATCTTTTAGGAGTTGAGACCGTGTTTTCTGCAGACGGAAGTTTTGGTGCGATACCTGCAGCGGTTACTCCAAGTGCAATTATTATTGATGGTGGACGGATGACTGCAAATTTAACTTACACTTTAAATTCTAATCGTGGAATCCAACTTGGTCAAACTGTAGGTTCTTCCTTAAGTGTGAAAACCGGAACATCTATTCTAACTTACAATGGAATAATGTCAGATAGAACAACAAATGGTTTTCTCGCAAAACAAGGTGGTAATATTCTTCAACTCGGTGGAGTAAGCGTTTATACAGGTTCAACAGCTATTAATAACGGTAGAATTAGATTACTTAACGGGAACGATCGTTTACCAATTACCACAACATTAAATATAGGGCAAGCTGCAAGTACAAATATTGGTATGTTTGATTTGAATGGTTTCAGTCAGCAAGTAGCCGGACTTAACTCTATTATTGGCACCAATGCAAGTGCTGCAAAAAATACTGTAACAGCAACAACTTCTTCTACTCTTGTAATTAATGCCATAAGTAATTATTCTTATACCTATGGAAATGGAACGGCAGCTAATTCTGGTATTATTATTGGCGCAACAACAATAGTGAAAAATGGAACCGGCCTGCAAATTTTGGGAGATATAAATAGCTATAGTGGAGAAACAATTATTAATGGTGGTGAATTGCGTTTTAGTCCAACCGCCAATG
This sequence comes from Bacteroidota bacterium, assembly GCA_013288385.1. GTDB lineage: Bacteria > Bacteroidota > Bacteroidia > B-17B0 > Aurantibacillaceae > Aurantibacillus. The sequence continues at coordinate 3,011 of JABDBZ010000003.1, read as the reverse complement.
AAAATTTAAATACATCCAGTGTTACTTTGAATGGAGGAACTCTTGGTACGCAAAGCATTACTGCAAATGCTAATTTGAGTTTTGCAACCTTAAAATTAACTAACAATTCAATCATAAATCTTGAAGCAATAAACACACATTCATTAAATTTTTTATCAAGTAATAGTATTGTATGGACAGCTGCGAAAACAATAACTATTACTGGTTGGCAAGGAACATATACATCTGCTTCAGGTTCACCAGGCACTGTTGGAAGGATTTTTGTTGGTTCAACTGCTACCGATTTAACTTTAGCGCAATTGTCTCAGATCGTATTTTTTAATGGCACAAATTATTTTGCTTCAACATTATTGAGTAACGGTGAATTAGTTCCTTATTGTATTGCACCTGTTAATAATAGCGTAAGTAGTAATACACCTTGTGTTGGTTCAAATTTAAATTTATCTGCTTCAGCAACCGGAACATTGGCGCCAATTTTTTCATGGGTTGGTCCAAATAGTTTTTCTTCTAACTTGCAAAACCCTTCTATTATTGCAGCTACGAGCGCAGCAACTGGTATTTATTCTGTTACATCAACAAATGGTTGCGGTGCAACAACAACAACAATTTCTGTTACAATAAATCCAACACCAACACTTTCTATTAATTCTGTAACCATTTGTTCTGGTGGTACTGCAACACTTGTGGTTAGTGGTGCAAATACATATACATGGAATACAACTAGCAACTCACCTACAATTGTTGTTACATTAACGGTTCCAACAACTTATACAGTTAATGCAACATCCACACAAGGTTGTTTCGGTTCTGTAACTACTGCTGTAGCACTTACAAACTCTCCGAGTATTTCAGTTGGTTCTGCAACAATTTGTGTTGGTAAAACAGCTACATTAACTGCTTCCGGTGTTTCTACATATACTTGGAGCACAAATTCAAATGCACAAAGCATAACACTTAATCCAACTGTAACTACAACTTATTCTGTGAGTGGTAATGCATCAGGTTGTCCGGTTACTGCATCAAATACAGCCACTGTTTTTGTTAATCCAAATCCAACAGTAACATTAAATTCACTCGGCGGACCATTTTGTATTAATAGTCCAACTATTGCATTAAGTGGCTCTCCTGCAAGTGGCACTTTTGTTGGAACTGGAGTTTCTGGAAATGTTTTTGATCCATCAATAGCTGGTGCAGGCACATTTACAATTACATATAATTATACAAATGCAAACAACTGTTCCAATTCAGATGCTAAACCTGTTTCTGTAAGTTTGTGTACTGGGCTAAACGAAGTTTCGCAAAATAGTTTGATTAAAATTTATCCAAATCCTGTGAATGATAAACTATTCATTTCAAATTCTACAAATGAAATTTCTAAAATAATTATTGTGAATACATGTGGACAAACTGTTTTATCATTTACAGATGATACAAAACAATCTCCAATTGATGTATCATCTTTAACGAATGGAATTTATTTCATCTATTTAAATAATTTACATGGAGAAAATAAAGCAGTTTTAAAATTCGTGAAAAATTAAAAACTAATATTACTTCATATTTAAAAACAGGTTATAATTTAACCTGTTTTTTTATTTAAAATAGTTTCCCTAATTGTATATACAAAATTAGAACGAACTTTTTCACGCTTAATTATAAACAGGTTCTCAGCACCTTTTATATAATTTACATTTTTCAATATTTTCAAATAATAGCTATCTTTATCGTTCAAAATTTTAATTATGCAAAACGTTTTAAAAGCATTAGGAATAAAGGAAGTAAATGATGGTTGTAGTACCGGTTCAAATTGGTTTGCAAATGGTGATGTAATTGAATCGTATAGTCCGGTTGATGGAAAGTTAATTGCGAAAGTAAAAACGGCAACAAAAACAGATTATCAAAAGATTACGAATGCAGCATCTAATGCATTCAAATATTGGCGTACTATCCCCGCACCAAAACGTGGTGAGATCGTTCGTCAGTTTGGTGATAAATTACGCGCTAAAAAAACATTACTCGGAAAATTAGTTTCTTATGAAATGGGAAAGTCATATCAAGAAGGTTTAGGTGAAGTACAAGAAATGATTGATATCTGTGATTTTGCAGTAGGATTATCCCGTCAGCTTTATGGATTAACAATTCAAAGTGAGCGCGCAAATCATCGCATGATGGAACAATGGCATCCGCTTGGTGTTGTTGGAATAATAAGCGCGTTTAATTTTCCAGTTGCAGTATGGAGCTGGAACACAGCATTGGCTTGGATAAGCGGAGATACCTGTATTTGGAAACCGTCTGAAAAAGTTCCTTTGTGTTCTATCGCTTGCCAAAATATTTGGAATGAAGTGGCAAAAGAAAATAATTTGCCGGAAGGGATTTCATGTATAATTAATGGCGATTTTCAAGTGGGAGAATATCTAACTAATGATGTGCATGTGCCATTGATCTCTGCAACTGGTTCAACACGCATGGGAAAAATTGTTGGTGCAAAAGTTGCTGAGCGTTTTGGAAAATCTATTTTAGAATTAGGAGGTAACAACGCAATTATTGTTACGCCTCATGCCGACTTAGATATGACAATTATCGGCGCTGTGTTTGGTGCGGTTGGAACGGCAGGACAGCGTTGTACAACAACACGACGTTTAATAATTCATGAAAGTATTTACGATAAAGTAAAAGATAAATTAATAAAAGCATATGGTCAATTAAAAATTGGGGATCCATTGCAAGAAACAAATCATGTTGGTCCATTAATTGATAAAGATGCGGTTAAAGCATACATGAATTCAATTGAACAAGCAATTGTTGAAGGTGGTAAAATTGTTGTTACAGGTGGTGTACTCGAAGGCAGGGGTTATGAAAGTGGTTGTTATGTGAAACCAGCAATTGTTGAAGCAAAAAACGAAATGCAAATTGTGCAACACGAAACGTTTGCGCCAATATTATATTTAATCAAATACAAAACTATTGAAGAAGCAATTGAATTACAAAATGGTGTACCTCAAGGTTTATCA
>JABDBZ010000002.1:87660-88901 GCA_013288385.1 Bacteroidota bacterium | reverse complement strand
TACTCCATTGAATTACAATTTCAGGATTCCAAATATCTCCGTATGGATTACCAAATGCCATAGAAATATATACAACCAATTCTTTATTGTGTTTGATACATAAATTTTGAATTTCTTCCACACGAATTAAAGATTCCGCAATCGATGAATTGGTATTGCGCTGCTGAAATGTTTCTGAAATAGAAAAAGGAAATCCTAAATATTTTATCTCATCAAAATGGCAAGCATCTTCTGCACCTCTTGTGTTTGCTATAATGGCAAGTAGTTTTGTTTTTGTGTGTGAAAGGTCCAATCCCTTTAATACTTTGGCAGTGTCTTGTAATTGTGGAATTGCTTTTGCCGAAACAAAACTTCCAAAATCAATTGTATCAAATCCAACTTTTAATAATTGGTTAATGTATTTGATTTTTAATTCGGTTGGAATAAAGTCTTTAATGCCTTGCATGGCATCACGTGGACATTCAATTAGTTTTAACATTGTAATAAGATATTAATTCTTTATTTATTTCTTTAACAAGGGCTGGTCCTTTATAAATGAATCCTGTATATATCTGAACGAGGTCTGCACCGGCTTTTATTTTATCAATAGCATCTTTTGCAGTATGTATTCCTCCAACTCCAATTACAGGAAAAGCATTTTTCGATTTTGTTTTTAAATACCTGATAACCTCAGTGCTTCTTTTTGCTAAAGGTTTACCACTTAAACCTCCCGCTCCAAAAGCTACAATTTCTTCTGGCTTATAATCCAATCCTTCTCTACTAATTGTTGTATTTGTTGCAACAACACCGGCAATTTTTGTATCAATAACTATTTCAATTATCTCATCTAACTGTTCATTCGAAAGATCGGGCGCTATTTTTAAAAGAATAGGTTTCGGTTTGTTTTTCTTTAAATTCAGTGCTTGCAGATGATTCAATAAATTTCTTAGAGGTTCTTTTTCTTGCAAAGCTCTCAAATTGGGTGTATTTGGAGAAGAAACATTCACTACAAAAAAATCTACAACTTCAAACAGTGCATTGAAACAAATTTCATAATCAGAAATAGCATTTTCATTCTCTGTTATTTTGTTTTTTCCAATATTGCCACCAATAATCAGATTTTTATCTTTTCTATTTTTTAATTTTTCAACTGCTGCAAAAACGCCTTTATTATTAAATCCCATTCGGTTAATAAGAGCTTCATTTTTAATTAACCTAAATAATCTTGGCTTCTCGTTCCCATCTTGGGGTTTTGGCGTTAC
>JABDBZ010000002.1:0-87650 GCA_013288385.1 Bacteroidota bacterium | reverse complement strand
ATTCATTAAAAACGAGTGCATCTTTATCTAATCCTGCAGCTAAACCTACTGGATTATTAAAATTTAATCCAAAAAGTGATTTTTTTAAGGATGGATGTTCTACTTTATAAATAGCTCTAAAAAGATAAGAAAAACCAGGAATTAAATGACCCATTTTTATCATCGAAAACGTGAAATGATGCGCTTTTTCGGGATTGAGTTTAAATAAAATGGGTTTTAAAAAAGAATACATAATAACTGCTTATACAAAGGTAAATGAATTTAAAGGGAGACCCTATTTTTAGCAAAAAAATAAAAAAAATATTTTTTTTACTTAAATTAACAAAAAACTTATATATTTGCGTCAAAATTAAACTAAAACAAAAATGAAAAAAGTATTATCTATCATTGCTGTAGCTGCTATATCAGCTACTTTCGTAGCTTGTGGTCCTTCTAAAGAAGAAATGGAAGCTCGTGAAAAAGCAAAAGCTGACTCTATTGCTGCTGTTGAAAAAGCTCAACAAGATTCATTAGCTGCTGCAGAAGCAGAAACTGCTAAAATGGCAGAAGAAGCTGCTGCAAAAGCAAAAGCTGATTCAACACGTGTAGCTGATTCATTAGCTGCTGCTGCTAAAGGTGGTAAAAAGAAAAAATAATTTCTGACCCCTAAAGATTTAAGAAACCTCAGGTATAAAACTTGGGGTTTTTTCATTTGTACATATCCAACTCTTTTCCAACAATAGTCTGTGTATAATTGCTTTGCTCTCTTACGAGAATATCTTAAAGCAATTTCAATATTTGTATATGCGCATCATATTCTCTGCAATAGCAGTATTTTTAATAATTTCTTGCTCCAACAATAATCAGGAAAAAGATAAACACACCGTTTTTACTTATAACGAAACTGCCGGAATTACATCTCTAGATCCAGCAGCTTCTTCCAATTTTGAAAATATTTGGGGCGTTAATCAACTCTTTAATGGCCTTGTTCAAATGGATGATGAACTCAATGTTGTTCCATCTATCGCAAAAAAATTTAGCATTAGTAATGATGGATTAACATATACTTTTAATTTAAGAAACGATGTTTATTTCCACGATGATAAATCGTTTAAAGATGGAAAAGGTAGAAAGGTTATAGCTGAAGATGTGGTTTACAGTTTTAATCGTTTATATGATAGTAAAGTAAGTAGCGCTTTATCAGTTGTCGGTATTATTGATCAAGATGAAAAAAACAAAAAGGGAATAACAGCACCAAATGATTCTACAGTTATTATTTTATTGAAAGAGCCTTTCGGAGCTTTTTTAAGTACACTTACTATGAAATATTTTAGTGTAGTGCCGCATGAAGCAATTGATTTTTATAAGCAAGAATTCAGAAGAAACCCAGTTGGTACCGGTCCATTTGTTTTTAAATTGTGGGATGAAGGTACAAAATTGATTATGCACAAAAATCCAAATTATTTTGAAACAGACGCGCAAGGAAATAGGTTGCCTTATGTAGATGCAGTTTCGGTTTCATTCATAAAAGAAAAACAAACCGCATTTATGGAACTTCTGAATGGTAAGTTGGATATGATCAGTGGAGCAGATGCTTTTAATATTAGAGAAGTATTAAATAAAAATGGAGAATTGAATGAAGAGTACACAAAGAAATTTTATTTGCAAAAAGAAAGATTTTTAAAGACAGATTACATAGGGATTTTAATTGACTCTAAATTAGAGATTGTAAAAAAATCACCTTTGAGATTAAAAGCAATCAGACAAGCAATTAATTATGGGTTTGATCGTGATAAAATGATCAAATACTTAAGAAATAATATTGGTAAACCGGCACATGCAGGATTTGTTCCTCATGGATTAAAAAGTTTTAATGAAAATAAAGTAAAAGGTTACCACTATAATCCGGAAAAGGTTCGTGATTTATTGGCCGAAGCTGGTTATCCTCAGGGTAAAGGACTTCCTGAAATGACAATGTATGCAACTGAAAATTTTAAAGAAATAGTTGAATACATTCAATCTCAATTAGCAGAAAACCATATTAAAATTCAAATCAGTGTAGAGAAAGCTTCCGTTTTAAAACAAGCTGTGATTAATAGTCAGTACATGATGTTCAAGAAATCATGGGTTGGTGATTACGCCGATGAAGAGAATTTTTTAAGTATGTTTTACAGCAAGAATTTTTCACCGGATGGGTTCAATTATTTTCATTACAGCAATCCAAAATTTGATAAAGCATTTGAAGAATCGATGAAAGAAAAAAATGATACCATTAGAAGAAATTTATACCAAAGCATGGATCAGATGATAATTGACGATGCACCAATTGTGCCATTATTTTATGATGAAGTAATTAGGATCGTTAATAAAAGAATTTCTGGTTTGGGAAACAATCCAATGAACTTGCTCAATGTAAAAACAGTTAAGAAGAACTAACTTCTTTTTTTCTAATTTGTAAAAAACTTATTGTTGCTCCTATTACTGCAAGTGTAGGTCCAAACATAATTCCTATTAAATCACCGGTTAAAGTTGGTAAAGTCATGAAAACACAATAAACACAACCAATCCCAATCGCATAACCTCTGTTTTTCTTTACAAATTGAATACTGTTTTTAATGTTGAATTGATGACGCTCGCAATTATAATCCATAATTGAAAAACCGGTAAAATACCAACCAATAATTATTCCGAGCGGAAAAGTGATAAAGAAGAGTGGAGGAATAAAAATAGAGATCATCCATAATCCAAAACCAATAATTAATTCCATAAAGAAATTTCTAATACTCATAAAAATTCCCCTAAAAATATTTTTTATAAATTGAATAAAATGAAATGGAAATTTTGTGTCCGCTAATTTTTCTTCAGTCCTTTCTGAAAGCAATGAAAATAGAGGGGAAAGAAAGATCAATAAAAGATATTTACTAAAGACACTTCCAATAAACCAAAAAACAAGTTTCAAGATCCATAAAATAATAAAACCGAAAGCGCCAGATAATTTAGGTTTAATGAACGCAAGCCATTCAATATTATTACCGACATTTTCTAGATTTAAATAAGGTTTAATAAGATTAGTAAAATAATCAGCTAAAGCAATAAATCCATATAATGTTGCCACCCAAATGGCCATCCAAATTAATAATGGATAAAATATATAAGGCCACAAACCCTTTTCAAATAAAAGTGAAAAAGCTCTAAAACAGTTTGTAAATCCTCTCCCGAAATCAGAAAATAATTTCATTTAAAAACAATTACATTTTTTCCGGAACATTAATTCCTAGTAAGTGCATTCCGCTTGCGATGATTTGTGCGCATTGTTTTATCAGAACTAATCTAAATTGTTGAATCTTTTTATTTTCTTCTTTCAAAATAGAATGCTCGTGGTAATAGCGATTAAATGTTTTAGTGAGTTCATAAATGAAGTTGGCAACTACCGCAGGGTTATATGTTTTACCACTTTCTTCTACAGCTTGTTCAAATTCAAAAACATATTTAATCAATTCTCTTTCTAACTCATTGATGTCGTTAAAAGATTTATTTATTTCAAATGAAATATTTTGCTCATTCGCTTTACGAATAATAGATTTAATCCTTGCATGAGTATATTGAATAAATGGCCCTGTGTGCCCATTAAAATCAATACTCTCTTTAGGATCAAACATCATTTTTTTCTTGGGATCAACTTTTAAAATAAAATATTTTAATGCACCTAAACCAATTGTTTTAATTAATTCATTTAATTCTTCATTTGAAAAGCCCTCCACTTTGCCTAATTCTTGTGTGGTTTGTTTAGAAGTCTCAAACATTTCATCTAATAACTCATCTGCATCAACAACTGTTCCTTCTCTACTTTTCATTTTACCTTCAGGTAATTCAACCATGCCATAACTTAAATGATAACACTCTTTAGCCCATGCATAACCAAGTTTTTCGAGGATAATGAATAAAACTTTAAAATGATAATCTTGTTCATTACCAACCGTATAAATAGCTTGATTTAAATTAGGGTAATCTTTAAAACGCAATAAAGCTGTTCCAAGATCTTGCGTAATGTATACGCTGGTGCCATCTGCGCGCAATACAACTTTTTCATCTAGTCCTTCTGCTGTTAAATCAATTCGTATACTTCCATCTTCTTTCTTGTAAAAAACTTTTTTCTTTAAACCTTCATTTACAATTTCTTTTCCTATAATGTAAGTTTGGCTTTCATAATAAATTTTATCAAAATCAACACCAAGTGTTTTATAGGTCACATCAAAGCCTTTGTATACCCAGGAGTTCATGGTTTGCCAAAGGGTCATCACATCCTTATCTCCCAATTCCCATTTCTTCAACATATCTTGTGCTTCAATAATGGAAGGTGCTTTTTTTTCTGCCTCTTCTTTACTTAAACCTTTTTCTACGAGTTCTTGAATTTCTTTTTTATAAACTTTATCAAATTCAACATAATATTTTCCAACCAGATGATCACCTTTGATATCAGTAGATTCAGGAGTTTCACCATTTCCAAATTTTTGCCATGCTAACATACTTTTGCAAATATGTATACCGCGATCGTTTACAATATTTGTTTTTATAACCGTATGTCCATTTGCTTTTAATATTTCGGCAACAGAAAACCCTAATAAATTATTCCTGATATGTCCGAGATGTAATGGCTTATTGGTATTCGGACTACTATACTCCAACAAAATAGTTTTACCTGTGCTGTTTAACTTTTTATAACCATTGTATTTAGCGGCAACAGTTTCATTTAAATAATTGCACCAAAAACTTGTTGTAAAACTGATATTCAAAAAACCTTTTACAATATTGAAATCTTTAAGTGATGGATTTTTACTTATGATATAGTCTCCTATTTCTTGACCAATTTCTTCTGGTTTTTTCTTAGTTTCCTTTGTATAATTAAATGTTGTTAAGGTATAATCACCATCAAATTCTTTTTTAGTTTTTTGAAGTAATATTTTTTGATTCGATAACCCGTAGATTGAATGCAGGGCTTCCGTTATTGATTGTTCCAGTATCTGAATGGCATTTGTCATATTGTAAAATTAAAAATATTGTTAGAGTTTTTAAAGAATTATTAGATAATAAAAAAGTCCGCACAAGGCGGACTTTCAATTGAAACAAATGAAAGACTTAATCTATGATAAGTTTACGTCTGGTTTTTTCTTTGTCAGCAGTTACTTCAATATAGTATACTCCTCTTGCATATTCTGAAACCTTAATTTTCACTTGGTTGGCAACGCCTTTATCTGAAGCTATCAAGCGACCAACGTTGTCATATATCATGTAATCAAAATTCTTTCCAAAATAAGAAATAGTTAATTGATCGCTAGATGGATTAGGAAAAATCATCAACTCATTATTTACAAGTGCCTGAGTTTTTAATCCTGTACTTCCGCAAGAATTAACTGTTTCTGTAAACATAGCGGTAGATGTACAACCATTAACAGCTCCTGTTAAAGTATAGGTTGTTGTAATTGTTGGTGAAGAAAAAATTGGATTAAATGTTGAACCAGAATCCCAAGTGTAACTTGTTGCTCCATTACCGGTAATATTTACAGCATCTCCAATACATATTGGATTAGAGCTTGAAGAAATAGCTAAAGTTGGATTTGGATTAACACTTACAGACACTACTACGGGTGTGCCACAATTGCTATTGCTGCCTGTAACAGTATATGATGTTAATGTTATTGGACTAACGTTAACGGTAGAAGTTAATGCACTTGTGCTCCAACTATATGTCCCGGCACCACTTGCTGTTAGATTTGTACTTTTACCAACACAAATAACAGTATTACCGGTTACAGTAACTGTTGGATAATTAATAACGCTAACAACCGCTGTACTATTACCAATACAATTACCAATTTTGCCCGTTACCGAATAAATTTGTGTGGCTGCTGGTGTAAGTATGTTAGAATTACCCGAGAGGTTTCCAGGATTCCATGTATAAGTTGTATAACCACTTGCATTTATAGTTGAAGAACCACCGGCGCAAACTGAGCTTGAAACAGGATTCAATAATAAAGCAGGAGCGGAAATTATATTAACAGAAATTGTTGCGTTACCATTACATCCGCCATTTGTACCGCTTACAGTATAAATGGTTGAAGATGCAGGAGTAACTGTTATCGCACTTCCAGTTAAATTAACCGGTTGCCATGTAAATGTAGTAGCGCCAGTTGCAGATAAACCAACTGTGCCGCCCGCACAAATTGTCGGAGTAGTTGCTGATGGAATAATTGTAATACTTGAGCCAATTGTAACACTCACTGTCTGCGTATTTGAACATACTCCATTTTTACCAACTACAGTATAAACTGTATTACTTGCAGGCGATACAATAAGTGGATCGCCATTAAAGCCATTACTCCATGAATAAGTTGTTGCACCACTTGCGATAATTGTGGCTGTTCCTGCAGCACAAATAGTTTGATTGTTTACAACTACGTTTGGAGTTAAAGTTACTGTTATCAATTGTGATTGAACATTTGAGCAATTTGCATTACTACCATTAACGGTGTAAGTTGTAGTAATAGTTGGTGTTACTACAATACTATTTGTTGTTTGAGTTGTACTCCAACTATAGCTTGATGCACCACTCGCTGTTAATGTTACGTTTGTACCTGAACAAAGATTGGTTGTTGTAGTTGCTAACGCAACAGTAGGCTGTATGGCAACCGAAATTGTTTTAGTTATTGTAGAAGTTACTGTTCCATTATTTGCTACGCAGGTAATTGAATACAAACCAGACGCACCAAATGTTACGTTTGTATTTGTACCGTTAGGTGCAGAAAGTGTAGCAGTAGCAGGTGGATTTGCTGTCCAGGTATACCCTGCAGCACCTGTACTATTATTTGTAAATGTAACAGAAATACCTGTACAACCACTGGTAGGGCTAGCAACAGCCATTGAAGGAGCAGGTAAAAATATATTAATGTTATCTACATAAAGTGCTTGTCCGTAATGTCCTCTATTCACAAAAGTGATCATTACATTTGGTTGCAATGCAGCTAAACCTGATATATTAATACTATCTGTTCGCCATTCGCTAGCCAGTGGTACAAATACATTAGCTTGTAATGTACCTGGAGATGTAGAAAGTGTAGCCCCACCTTTACTGTATATGCTAGTCCAACTCGTACCACAATTGGTAGTTAGTTTCAACTCCAAAGTATCTGAGTAAGGATTTTGAGGTGTAATATTTGCTGTATTATCAAACTGTTTATAGGCTACATCAAATCGTATTTTAGCATTTGCGACGTTGCTAAAATTATAACGAGGTGTTCGCATCTCATCTCGTAAACCTGTTGCATCTTCGTCGTAATCATCAAACATTGCACAGGCGGCAGCGGCATTTACTGTAAAACCTCCGACACCAAATTTCTTTTCCCAATAAACACTATCGTTATCAATATTATATGAAGACCAATTTACTGGTAAGAATGGAGCACCTTGAAAGCCTTCAACTAAAGGTAAAGCAATAGGGCCTGCAATAGTAATATATCCATTTTTCACTTTTGTATTTGTTCCATTTGAATTGCCAGCAGTTAATGTTACGTTGTAAACACCAGGAGTTGTCCATGTTACGCTTGGGTTTGATACAGTTGAAACAGCCGGTGTTCCGCCTTGGAAATTCCAAGTCCATGAAGTGGCAGCATATAAAGAACTATCTGTAAAAACAATTGGAGTATTAGGACAAGTATTTCTAATTACAGAAAAGAAATTAGCCACTGGCGGATGAGTTAAGAAACCAGCCGCACAATTCATGGCCGCAAACGCGTTAATTCTTCCTGTACCTAATTGATTTGGAGTATAAGCTGAATTAGCAGCAATTGTGTAAATGCTACTAGCCGCAGTTGTTAGAATACAATTAATAACATCATTTTGAGTCATGTAAGAACATTTTGAAAGCATCAAGGCAGCTAAACCCGCAGTTAACGGACAAGCCATTGATGTTCCTGAAAATGATTGATAAGTATTTGCTGGTGTTGTGCTCAAAATGTTTTCACCAGGTGCTGATATATCTACCCACGTTCCGTAACAAGAAAAACTTGATTTAACGTCATTATTTGCTACAGAAGCAACCGCTACAACATTATTATAAGCACCAGGATAATGCAAAACGGCATCATTGTCATTTCCGGCAGAACAAAAAATAACGCAACCTTTATTCCAGGCATAATCAATTACTGATTGAGCAGCAGCTGAAGGCGCACCGGTACCTCCCCAAGAACAGGAAATAACACGTGCTTTTGCTTTTGCAGCATATATAATACCATTGTAACCATAGTTAACAGAAGTTGTAGGATCACCATCCTTCGCGCATTTAACGGGTATAATTTTTACATTCCATCCAATTGATGCAACTCCAAGGGAGTTATCCGTTCTCGCACCAGCAATACCTGAAGTGTGTGTGCCATGATCCATTGCATTGTTAGTAGGAATTGTATTATTATCAAAATCGGCAACATCATAACCATTAACATCATCCACATAACCATTGTTATCATCATCAATAAGATTTGCTGCTATTTCTCCTGGATTAGTATAAATGTTTGAAACCAGATCAGGATGACTCCTATCAATAGCATTATCAACTATTGCCACTGTAATATTAGAGTTTCCATTTGATGTACTATTAAAAATTGTCCACGCACTTTGAGCATTGATCTGCGTTAAATGCGCACCAACAGTTGGATCATTTGGAGTAACATGAGTTTTTAATAGCATAACTTTTTCAGCATAATCAACTGAATGGTTTTTCTTTAAATCTTCAATAAGGCTATCTATTTGAGTTTTATTTGTAAACTCTAATTGCAAAATGTGCATTAAATCAACATCATCATCCGCTTGGTAAAAAGGTTTATAAGCTTTTGTAATTCCGTATTTTGAAATAAAATCTTTTAAAATAGTTATTTTATCTAATGGAATATTATTTGGATTCTCCTTATTCAGAGATTTAATTGTACCGGTTTTAAATTTTAAGAAAATTTGACCGTCTACATATTCACGATTAACATTTTGAGCTTTGTTTAATAAAAATAAACTCAAGAAAATAAGAGTAAAAATTTTTTTCATTTTAATTTTGTATAATGTTAGTTAAGTAAATCTAATGAAAAAAAAGTGAAAATGGAAGTGTATTGTGAAAAAAAGTTGATAAATTTAACAAATGCGAATTGCGGTCATTGATTGTGGAACGAATACGTTTAATTTACTAGTAGTAGATTTAAAAAAGACATCTTTTGAAAGTGTACACTCATCTAAGATCCCTGTAAAACTTGGTGAAGGAGGAATCAATAATAGTTACATCAATGCTATGCCATTTCAAAGAGGCGTTGACGCATTAATTAGTTTTAAAAAGCAAATAAATTCCCTTAATGTATCTCAAACTCATGCTTATGCAACTTCGGCTATAAGAGATGCAAAAAACGGAATAGAATTTAAGGATAAAGTTTTTAAAGAATCTGGTATAAATTTAAATATCATTGATGGAAATAAAGAAGCCGATCTTATTTATAAAGGGAATAAATTGGCGGTGCATTTAACTAATTCGCCTTCACTGATCATGGATATTGGTGGAGGTAGTACCGAGTTTATTATTGGAAATGACAAGGAAATTTTTTGGAAAAAAAGTTATCGCTTAGGCGCTGCAAGATTATTAGAGAAATTTAAGCCTAGCGACCCAATTATTTCAGATGAAATTAATCAAATCAACACTTATTTACTCGAACAATTAAGTGAATTAACTGAAGCAGTTCAAAAATATAAGCCATGTGAATTAATTGGTTCTTCGGGCGCCTTTGATTCGGTAGTTGAAATGATCCAAAGTGAATTGAATGGCGAACCTTTCATTAAAACGAAAACAGAATATATTGTAGAAAATAAAGATTATTATCATATTTCTGAAAATGTAATAGTATCTACATTGCAACAAAGAAGAAACATGAAAGGGTTAGTTGAAATGCGAGTAGATATGATTGTTGTTTCATGTTTATTAATAAATTTTGTTTTAAAAAATTGCAGAATAAATAATATGAGGGTATCTACTTATTCACTGAAAGAAGGCGCCTTGCAGGAAATTATGCAAAATAATAATGTTAGCGAGTAGTATAAAATAAATGTATGTCTAAAATATTAATTATAGATGATGAAAAGGCGATTCGCCGCTCAATAAGAGAAATTCTTGAGTTTGAACAATATTCTGTGGAAGAGGCTGAGGACGGAGCTCAGGGCTTGGAGTTCGCACTAAAAAATAAGTATGATGTTATTTTAAGTGATATAAAAATGCCAAAACTTGACGGAATAGAATTACTCCAAAAATTGATTGATGCTCACTGTGAAAGTGCTCTAATTATTATGAGTGGGCATGGAAATATAGAAACAGCAGTGGATGCCGTAAAAAAAGGAGCTTACGATTATCTTGCCAAGCCAATTGATCTGAATCGCTTATTAATTGCAGTTCGTAATGCAATGCAAAGAAACGAATTGGTTCAAGAAACAAAAGTTCTGAAAAAGAAAATAGCTAAAACAATTGATATGGTTGGCAACTCGCTCGTTTTAACTAATGTAAAAGATATGATCGAAAAAGTTGCACCAACGGAAGCACGCGTTTTGATAACAGGTAGCAATGGAAGCGGAAAAGAATTAGTTGCAAAATGGATTCATGAAAAAAGTAATAGATCTGCTGGCCCATTAATAGAAGTAAATTGTGCAGCTATTCCAAGTGAATTAATAGAAAGCGAATTATTTGGTCACGAAAAAGGAGCTTTTACAAGCGCCGTTGCACAACGAAAAGGTAAGTTTGAATTAGCAGAAGGAGGCACTCTTTTCTTAGACGAAATTGGTGACATGAGTTTAAGTGCGCAAGCAAAAGTATTACGTGCTTTGCAAGAAAATAAAATAACAAGAGTAGGTGGTGATAAAGAAATAAAAGTGAACGTGCGTGTTATTGCCGCAACAAATAAAGATTTAAAAAAGGAAATTGAAAAAGAAAATTTCAGGGAAGATCTCTTTCACCGATTAAGCGTTATTCCAATTCATTTACCTGGTTTGGATGAGAGAAAAGAAGACATTCCTTTGTTAGCAGAACATTTTTTAAATTTAATTTGTGAAGAAATGAGTGTTTCTAAAACAATCTCAAGCCAAGCTATTAAAGCTCTTCAAGCAAGGAGTTGGCCAGGTAATATTAGAGAATTTAGAAATGTGATAGAACGTTTAATAATATTAGGAAATAAAGAAATTTCTGAAGACGATATTAGAAAATTCGGAATTAATTAACTTAATCTCATGTCTTCTATAATTAATTGTGTGGAGATTTTGCCATTGAATTCGTTTTCCTGAATTTTGAAAACAATATCCATCGGTGTTTTGTCGTGAAAAAATTTCACATAATCTCCTTTATCGTATGCAATTGCATTAAATCTAATATTCGGATTTGATTTTTGAAACAATTCTAATTTCAAATGGTTGCTTCCTACAATTCTTGCCCATCCCGTATCATAAACATTTTTGCTGTTAAATAAAGGTGTCATGTTTTCCGGACCATGAGGTGCAAATTGTTTAAGTATGCGTAACATTTTTGGAATGATTTCATGAAATTCAATTTCTATATCAATCTGAATTTGTGGAATTAGTTGTTCATCTTTTATTGATTTGCTAACTACGTCTTCAAACTTTGTAATAAAGGCATTTACATTTTCCTTTTTTAAAGTTAATCCGGCTGCAAATTTATGGCCACCAAATTGTTCAAGTAAATCACTACATTTTTCTATTGCACTATAAACATCGTAATCCCTTACACTTCTTGCGCTACCTGTGGCCTTACCATCACTTTCAGTTAATACAATTGTAGGTTTGTAATATCTTTCTATCAAACGAGAAGCAACAATACCAACAACTCCTTTATGCCAATTCTGACTAAACAAAACGGTTGATTTTTTAAATTCTGTGATTGGATCATTTTCCATCATTTGAAATGCTTCAGTTGTTGTCCCAAGATCTAAGTCTTTGCGTTGTGTATTAGTATCATTAATGCCTTTTGCAAACTCAGTTGCAGCATTTTCATCTTCACAAACTAATAACTCTACTGCTGCGCTACCTTGTTTAATTCTCCCGGCTGCATTAATCCGCGGACTTAACACAAAAACAAGATTAATAATATTTATCTGTTTAATTAATTGATTTAAATTTAATAAAGCTTTAATACCGGGACGAGGATTGTTATTTATTTTCTCTAAACCAAAATAAGCGAGAACTCTGTTTTCTCCGGTAATTGGAACAATATCTGCAGCGATACTGGTAACAACAAGGTCTAAGAAATTATAACATATGTTTACATCAAGTTTATTTTTAATGCTGTAAGCCTCAATCAATTTAAAACCGATGCCTGCACCACTTAATTCTTTGAACGGATATTTACAATCACTTTGTTTTGGATCAAGAACTGCAATTGCATTCGGTATTATTTCTCCAGGTAAATGATGGTCACAAATAATAAAATCTATTTTCTTTTCATTCGCATAGTTAATTTTATCATTTGCCTTAATACCGCAATCTAACGCAATAATTAACGAGAAATTATTTTCAAAAGCAAAATCTATTCCTTTAAATGAAATACCGTAACCTTCGGCGTATCTATCCGGAATATAGTAATCAATTAATTTTGTATGTTCTTTAAAGAAACTATAAACAATGCTTACGGCGGTTGTTCCGTCTACGTCATAATCTCCGTAAATAAGAATTTTTTCATTTGTTTCAATTGCTTTTATAATTCGATTAATGGCTTTGTCCATGCCTTTCATTAAAAAAGGGTCATGTAATTGGTTGTATTCAGGTCTGAAAAACTTTTTAATTTTTTCAAACTCCAATAAGTTGCGTTCAGATAATAAAGTAGCGATTACCCTGTCTACTTTTAAAATTTCTTGAATTTTTTTTATTTGATTTTTATCCTGGTTAGTCTCTAATATATTCCAACGTTTTTCCAAATCTTCACAATGTCTTTAAAGTTCAATATTTATTATGCAATGTTGTGATATACAGC
Organism: Bacteroidota bacterium; assembly: GCA_013288385.1. Classification (GTDB taxonomy): domain Bacteria; phylum Bacteroidota; class Bacteroidia; order B-17B0; family Aurantibacillaceae; genus Aurantibacillus. Next base: position 74,623 of record JABDBZ010000002.1, on the reverse strand, counting down.
TTCTATATCATCATCTTCTTCCATTTTCTCTATCATTGCCATTACATCTGCTTCCTGAGCAGCAGTTAATTCTTTGAAGGTTGTTGGAACGTAAATTTTACTGGTTTCAATTAAGTTTAGTTTTTTGTCTTCTATACCTTGTTGCATATTTCCAAAATCACTAAAAGCAGTTTCAATAATAAAATGATTATTCTCTTCATCAAAATTAATATCTTCTAATCCAAAATCTATTAATTCCAATTCCAAATCATCTTTTTTCAATCCTGTAGCATCAATTTTGAACATCACTTTTCTCTCAAACATATAACTTACAGAACCATTAGTTCCTAAAGATCCGTTCGCCCTTGAAAAATATAGCCTTACACTTGCAACAGTGCGAGTAGGATTATTAGTAGTGCATTCTACAAGAACAGGTACGCCATGAGGAGCGTAACCTTCATATATAACTTCTTCATAGTTCGTTGAATCTTTTTCACTTGCTCGCTTAATTGCTCCGTCAACATTCACTTTAGGCATGTTTACAGCTTTCGCATTCGCAATAATCATTCTTAAACGGGCATTTGAATCGGGGTTTGGTCCACCAATTTTTACAGCTATTGCAATTTCCCTTCCAATCTTAGTAAACGCTTTTGCCATTTTAGCATAGCGTTTAAACATGGTGGCTTTCCGTGTTTGAAATATTCTTCCCATGATTTTCTTTTTTATTTAATTTACAAAATTATAATTTACATTCAATTATTTAGTTAGTTCGTTTAAAATGTCAGAAAGTTTTTTCGTTAAATTTTTTCTTGAATAATTTTTTATTGCTTTTTCATTTCTTATAATGTTTTGATTTTTGTACAAGGTCAAAATATTATTTTTTAATGTTTGAGTATCTTCAAAGTCACTTATAAATCCTGCTTTTGTTTCATTTAAAATTAAAGCCAGATCGCCATCAACTGGGCCAATAGCAAGTATTGGTGCACCTGCAGACAAATACTCAAAAAATTTTCCTGTTAGTATTCCTTTTGCATTTTGTGTATTGTTAACCAATAATAAATTTACTCTTGATCTTTGCTGTTCTTCAATAACTTTATCATGCGGAAGGTATTCAATTTTTTTTACGAACTCAGCTAGCCCATATTTTTCAATACTTTCTTTAACTGAAATATCTAATTTGCCAACTAATTTTATTTCTAATTCTTTTCCAAACGATTCATTTTCTGTCACAAGTTCTTTTAAAACTTTCCATAAACCCTCTGGATTCCTGCTTTTAACCAAAGTCCCAATGTGCGCAATACTAAATTTTTCATCTTTTGTTATTTCTGTTTTTGCAAGATCATCTTCGTCAAAACCGTTTGTTATAATCTTAAATTTAGAGTTTTGATTTATCTTTTCATTAAGTTGTATCAATTCATTATTTAGTGATCTGCCAATACTTATAACACAATCACTTTCAGCTAAAACTTCTTTTTCTAATCGTTTGTGTTTTTTATCTGCCCAATGACTTAACTTAAGGTCTGAGTAAAAATCAATATTGGTCCAGGGATCTCTAAAATCGGCCACCCATTTAATTTCTTTGTATTTCTTTTTTAATTCTTTCGCTATCAAATGCAGGCTGTGAGGTGGACCACTACTTATGACTACATCTATTTTGTTTTTTGAAAGATAATTTGAAAGATACTTAATGGATGGTTTTATCCAGAATTTTCTTGCATCGGGGATAAAAAAATTACCTCTAATCCAGATGGCTAGGTTATTTAATCGACTAGTTTTTTTAGACTCATTTAAAAAAGCAGCGTTAATTTTTTGATTTTTCTTTTGGCCTATAAAGGCTTTGTAGACTTTGTAAGGCTCCCAAATTGGCGTTTTTAGCACAGTAATAGATTTAGGAATATCTTTTTCTAAACTGATGTCAATTTCTGGTATTTCTCCATTTTCAGCAGTGTAAACTATTGGATCCCATCCATATTCTTGCAGGTATTTTACAAACTTTAACCACCTTTGAACTCCTGCACCACCGCTTGGAGGCCAATAATATGTTATAATCAACACCTTTTTCATAATGGCTCTGTAAAGCTAATGAAATTTGGAAGATGTGTTTAAATATTAAGTTTTAGATTTTTTTATCGTACAAGTAAACGTTTTATTTTCATAGCCAGACAGCCTTTGTAATTTAAATAATGTTTTCTGAAATACTGATAATCAATCTATAACGTTAGTTTTGGGAAGGTAATATTTTTGAGATAGAAAAGTCATGGAGAACTTTAAACCCCCTCTTCAAAAAAAGATTAAAAAATATTTTGCGAATGGGAAAAGAATATGTATTTTTGCCACCCCGTTTTGGCGCAAGTTAAAAATTGGGGAAGGAAGAGGGGTTGAAGTAGTTGAGTTCAGAGGGTAAAGGGCAGTAGTTGAGATAATGAAAGCCTGATTAGTTTTGAGCAAAACCGGAATAGAGATTAACAACGTTCATTGAAAATATTGATAACCAAAGGATAGCAAGTTTCTTCTCAAAGAGGAAGAATTAAAGTTAAGGGCCTTGAGGTGAGGGAATAGTCTAATATAACAGACATTCACCTTAAGATGAAAATTAAGGATTCAAATTTTTTTACAATGGAGAGTTTGATCCTGGCTCAGGATGAACGCTAGCGGCAGGCCTAATACATGCAAGTCGAGGGGCAGCGGGAATAGCAATATTTGCCGGCGACCGGCGCACGGGTGCGTAACACGTATACAATCTGCCCATATCAGGGGGATAGCCCGGAGAAATCCGGATTAATACCCCATAATAGCAGGAGAGGCATCTTTCTTGTTTGAAAGCTACGGCGGATATGGATGAGTATGCGACTGATTAGTTAGTTGGCGAGGTAACGGCTCACCAAGACCACGATCAGTAGGGGATCTGAGAGGATTAACCCCCACACGGATACTGAGACACGGATCCGACTCCTACGGGAGGCAGCAGTAAGGAATATTGGACAATGCCCGCAAGGGTGATCCAGCCATGCCGCGTGCAGGAAGAAGGCCCTATGGGTTGTAAACTGCTTTTACACCGGAGAAAACCCCCTTTCGTGAAAGGGGCTGATAGTATGGTGAGAATAAGCATCGGCTAACTTCGTGCCAGCAGCCGCGGTAAGACGAAGGATGCAAGCGTTATCCGGATTTATTGGGTTTAAAGGGAGCGTAGGTGGCCTTATAAGTCAGCGGTGAAAGACTAGAGCTTAACTCTGGAATTGCCATTGATACTGTAGGGCTTGAGTATAGTTGCTGTGGGCGGAATATGACATGTAGTGGTGAAATACTTAGAGATGTCATAGAACACCGATTGCGAAGGCAGCTCACAAAACTATAACTGACACTGAGGCTCGAAAGTGCGGGGATCAAACAGGATTAGATACCCTGGTAGTCCGCACTGTAAACGATGATTACTCGTTGCTGGGGAGCAATTCTCAGTGACTAAGCGAAAGCGATAAGTAATCCACCTGGGGAGTACGCCGGCAACGGTGAAACTCAAAGGAATTGACGGGGGCCCGCACAAGCGGAGGAGCATGTGGTTTAATTCGATGATACGCGAGGAACCTTACCAGGGCTTGAAAGTTAGTGACCGCTCCTGAAAGGGAGCTTTCCGCAAGGACACGAAACTAGGTGCTGCATGGCTGTCGTCAGCTCGTGCCGTGAGGTGTTGGGTTAAGTCCCGCAACGAGCGCAACCCCTACCATTAGTTGCCAGCGAGTTATGTCGGGGACTCTAGTGGAACTGCCCGCGCAAGCGGTGAGGAAGGTGGGGATGACGTCAAGTCATCACGGCCCTTACGTCCTGGGCTACACACGTGCTACAATGGTCACTACAGAGGGCAGCTACATAGTAATATGATGCAAATCTTCAAAAGTGATCTCAGTTCGGATTGAGGTCTGCAACTCGACCTCATGAAGCTGGATTCGCTAGTAATCGCGCATCAGCAATGGCGCGGTGAATACGTTCCCGGGCCTTGTACACACCGCCCGTCAAGCCATGAAAGCTGGGAGTATTTAAAGTCGGTTGCCGCAAGGCGCCGCCTAGAGTAAAACCGGTGATTGGGGCTAAGTCGTAACAAGGTAGCCGTACCGGAAGGTGCGGCTGGAACACCTCCTTTCTGGAGACATTCCTTTCTCAAAGGGCTCTTAATGAAGCTTTAGTTTCGAATTTAAAGGAAGCAAGCTTGTTATTTTTGGTTTATCATAACTTATTCTTAAAAGGAGTTTTAAGAAAGAAGCTGAAACAATTACCCACCAAAAAGGGGTAGTGCATTAGGCAACGAAAGCAAAAAAGGATTTAAGATTTAAGAAATAAGATTTGAAGGTTTAGGATTGAGATCTAAAATCAAAAAATCTGAAATCTGAAATCACAGAGTCCCGTAGCTCAGTTGGTTAGAGCGCTACACTGATAATGTAGAGGTCACCAGTTCAACTCTGGTCGGGACTACACACATTAGTTTTGAATGATGAGTTTTTAGTTTTGAATAGCAATATTAAAAACTAAGAATTAAAAACTTAAAACTTTTAAAATGGGGGATTAGCTCAGCTGGCTAGAGCACCTGCCTTGCACGCAGGGGGTCAACGGTTCGAATCCGTTATTCTCCACAGAGTTCAGTTAAGAGATAGTGAATTTGAGAATTAGTGATTTAACTCGCTAATTCAAACCTCACCACCTCACCAATTGATAATAAGTTCTTTGACATATTGATAAAGACACGAGAGCAAAGCTAATACAGCAATGTATTAGTATTTTTTGCTAACAACAGACGAGGAATGAAATATTTCCTTGTAATTAAAATAAAATTTTAGGTAAAACCAAGCAAAAGTGGTTTTGCCTGTGCTTAGAGCACAATAAAAGAAAGTAAATAAGGGCGCATGGAGGATGCCTTGGCTCTTGGAGGCGATGAAGGACGTGATAAGCTGCGATAAGCCTGGGGGATTGGCAAATACAAATTGATCCCAGGATTTCCGAATGGGGCAACCCGATAGTCTGAAGGACTATCAATCGAAAGATTGCAAACCCGCTGAACTGAAACATCTAAGTAGGCGGAGGAGAAGAAAATAACATATGATTTCGCAAGTAGTGGCGAGCGAACGCGAAAAAGCCCAAACCAGCCTGATTACGGTCAGGTTGGGGTTATAGGACTACAATGTGGACTAATAGATTATAGTAGAACAGGTTTGGAAAGACCGACCAAAGAGGGTGATAGTCCCGTACACGACATAGTCTGTTTACCTAGTAGTATCCTGAGTACTGCGGGGTCGGAGACGCCCTGTAGGAATTTGCCGGCACCATCCGGTAAGGCTAAATACTCCCAAGAGACCGATAGTGAACTAGTACTGTGAAGGAAAGGTGAAAAGAACCGCGAACAGCGGAGTGAAATAGAACCTGAAACCATGCGCTTACAAGCGGTTGGAGCCACTACGTGTGGTGACAGCGTGCCTTTTGCATAATGAGCCTACGAGTTGCTCTTTACTGGCAAGGTTAAGCACTTCAGGTGCGTCAACCGAAGCGAAAGCGAGTCTTAATAGGGCGACATAGTCAGTAGAGGCAGACGCGAAACCTTGTGATCTACCCATGGCCAGGATGAAGTGACAGTAACATGTCATGGAGGTCCGAACTGGTAAGCGTTGAAAAGCTTTCGGATGAGCTGTGGGTAGGGGTGAAAGGCTAATCAAACTGGGAAATAGCTCGTACTCCCCGAAATGCCTTTAGGGGCAGCGTAGAGGTTAAGTTTTATAGAGGTAGAGCTACTGATTGGATGCGGGGGAAGCGATTCCTACCAAGTCCTGACAAACTCCGAATGCTATAAAATATACTCTGCAGTGAGCCCATGGATGCTAAGGTCCATGGACGAAAGAGGGAGAACTCAGACCATCAGCTAAGGTCCCCAAATCTATACTAAGTTGATATAACGTGGTCCGACTGCACTGACAGCCAGGATGTTTGCTTGGAAGCAGCCATTCATTTAAAGAGTGCGTAACAGCTCACTGGTCGAGCGGTTGGGCGTGGATGATACTCGGGCATCAAGTATAGTACCGAAGCTATGGATTTTATACATAAGTGTAATCTGGTAGGGGAGCATTCTAACAGCGTTGAAGGAGTCGCGTGAGCACTACTGGAGCGGTTAGAAAAGCAAATGTAGGCATAAGTAACGATAAGAAAGGCGAGAAACCTTTCCGCCGATAGACTAAGGTTTCCTGAACAACGATAATCGGTTCAGGGTTAGTCGGGACCTAAGGTGAAGCCGAAGGGCGTAATCGATGGACAACTGGTTAATATTCCAGTACTTGTACCACTGCGATGGAGAGACGAAAAAGCGTAAACACGGCGTACTGACGGAATAGTACGTTAAAGCCCGTAGGGTTAGTTTTGGTAGGTAAATCCGCCAGAGCTCTGAAAGGTGATAGTACCCTAACTCGTCAGAGGAGGGGATAAGTGTCCAAGCATGTTTCCAAGAAAATCTTCTAAGCTTCAGGTGAGTACAACCCGTACCGCAAACCGACACAGGTAGTCAAGTAGAATATACTAAGGCGCTCGAGTGATCCGTGGCTAAGGAACTAGGCAAATTAACCCCGTAACTTCGGGATAAGGGGTGCCTCCAGTAATGGAGGCCGCAGAGAAATGGCGGTGGCGACTGTTTAACAAAAACACAGGGCTTTGCGAAAACGAAAGTTGAAGTATAAGGCCTGACACCTGCCCGGTGCTGGAAGGTTAAGAGGAGAGGTTAGAGGTAACTCAAAGCTTTGAATTGAAGCCCCAGTAAACGGCGGCCGTAACTATAACGGTCCTAAGGTAGCGAAATTCCTTGTCGGGTAAGTTCCGACCTGCACGAATGGTGTAACGATCTCCGCTCTGTCTCAGCCACGAGCTCGGTGAAATTGTGGTATCAGTGAAGACGCTGATTACCCGCAACGGGACGGAAAGACCCCATGCACCTTTACTATAGTTTAACATTGATTTCGGGTAAGTGATGTGTAGGATAGGTGGGAGGCTTTGAAGTGGTGGCGCTAGCCATCATGGAGCCAACGTTGAAATACCACCCTTTACTTACTTGGAGTCTAACTCTGCAAAGAGGACATTGTTTGATGGGTAGTTTGACTGGGGTGGTCGCCTCCGAAAGGGTATCGGAGGCTTTCAAAGGTTCGCTCAGTACGCTTGGTAACCGTACGGAGAGTGCAATAGCATAAGCGAGCTTGACTGTGAGGCCGACAAGCCAAGCAGGATCGAAAGATGGATATAGTGATCCGGTGGTTCCGCATGGAAGGGCCATCGCTCATAGGATAAAAGGTACGCTGGGGATAACAGGCTGATCCCTCCCAAGAGCTCACATCGACGGGGGGGTTTGGCACCTCGATGTCGGCTCGTCACATCCTGGGGCTGGAGAAGGTCCCAAGGGTTCGGCTGTTCGCCGATTAAAGTGGCACGCGAGCTGGGTTCAGAACGTCGTGAGACAGTTCGGTCCCTATCTGTTGTGGGCGTTAATGATTTGAGGGGCGCTGACTCTAGTACGAGAGGACCGAGTCGGACAAGCCGCTGGTGTACCTGTTGTGGAGCCAATCTGCACCGCAGGGTAGCTATGCTTGGATGAGATAAGCGCTGAAAGCATCTAAGTGCGAAACTCACCTCAAGATAAGATCATTTTACAAGGATCGTAGTAGACTACTACGTTGATAGGTTACAGGTGTAAAGTCAGTAATGACAAAGCCGAGTAATACTAATTATCCGTAAGCTTTCTATTGTGTAGTAAAAATATCTCGTGTCTTTTTTCAATTTGTTTTTAATAGATTACAAATTGGTAAATTGCAAATGACAGATTCTAAATCTGCTCAATCTGCAATCGCCCAATCTGAAATCTAATCCCTTTATGGCGTCTATTGCGGTGGGGATCACCTCTTCCCATTCCGAACAGAGAAGTTAAGCCCACCTGCGCAGATGGTACTTGGCCTAAAGCCCGGGAGAGTATGTCGATGCCAATTTTACAAAACCACTAAAGCCCCTTTCTAACGATCGGGGCTTTTTGGCTTTAGATACTTTTACAGAAATTTAATCTAATTTTGACTACACCAAATAACTAATTATATGGAACGGCTTTTTGAAATTATTCTTATCATTCACATTATCGCTGGTTCACTAGCACTATTGGCAGGCTTATCAGCCATCTTGTTCCGAAATAAAATAAAATGGCACCGACCTTCAGGGATAATTTATTTTTGGTGCATGAGTATAATTTTTGTTAGTGCTACGTACATGTCTATTTATCATTCAAATATATTTTTATTGTGCGTTAGTTTTTTTACTTACTACAGTGCAATAACCGCTTATCGTTCGCTCTCATTAAAAAAATTACACCTGCAACAAGAACCCGGTAAATTAGATTGGACTATTGAAATTTTTTTTGGATTAATACACATTGCATTTGTAACATATGCTATATTCTTACTATTAAATGGAAATCAAGTAGGAGGAATTATTAGTTTAGTTTTTGGATTACTTGGTATAAGGGGAAATTTTTCGACTATTGCACGTTTAAGAAAAAAATTGGAATGGAAAAACTATTGGCTCCTTGCACATATTAGTGGAATGCTAGGTAGTTACATTGGTGCACTCACAGCTTTTTTAGTAAATAATTCTCAGTATGTTCATTTGCCAAGCATTGTTCTTTGGCTAGGACCAACTGTTGTTTTTGTGCCACTAATTTTTTATGAAATAAGCGTTCATAAAAAGAAAAGCAAAAAATTTGAAAAAACAGTGGCGTGATTCCTGTAAAATAATTAGCCTTATATTTGCAGAACTATTTTGAAAGCACATGTCAGAAATTAAACAGCCTCCCGTTTCTAAATTTACATCCTACCAAGTTTTTGTAATTGTAATACTAGCACTTACTCAGTTTACAGTTGTACTTGATTTTATGGTAATGTCGCCTTTGGGTGATATGCTTATGAAAACAATGGAACTAAAACCATCACAATTTGCATTTGCAGTTTCCAGTTACGCATTTAGCGCAGGTATTTCAGGAATAGCAACAGCAGGTTTTGCAGATCGTTATGATAGAAAAAAATTACTTTTATTTTTTTACGTTGGATTTATTTTAGGCACTTTATTTTGTGGTATTACAACAAATTACCCAATGCTTATTGCTGCACGTATTGTTACCGGTGTTTTTGGAGGAGTGATAGGCTCTGTATCTATGGCTATAGTTGCAGATCTTTTTCCATTAGAAAAACGTGGACGTGTAATGGGATTTATGCAAATGGGTTTTGGTGTGAGTCAGGTATTAGGAATTCCAATTAGTTTATACATTGCAAATCATTGGGGATGGCAATCACCTTTCTTAATGATTGTTGTATTAGCAACATTAGTTTTAGTTGGTATTTTTATTAGAATGGAACCAATTACAAAACATTTAGATGTAAAAACAGATCGAAATCCGTTTATGCATTTAGTGTACACATTAAAGAATAAAGAATACCGAATTGGATTTTTTGCAACGGCGTTACTTTCCATTGGTGGTTTTATGATGATGCCTTGGGGAAGTGCTTTCTCAATAAATAATTTACATATTACAAAAGAACAACTTCCTTTATTATTTATGGTGGCAGGTATTAGTACTTTATTCATTATGCCTATTATTGGTAAACTGAGTGATAAAATAGATAAGTTTGTTTTGTTTACAATTGCATCCGTTTGGATGATGTTGGTTGTTGTTATCTATACAAATCTTACACCTGTTCCACTATGGGTAGTAATGATTTTTAATGTCGCGATGATGATAGGCATTATGAGTCGTATGGTTCCTTCGATGGCGTTAGTTACAGGATTACCGGAGATGCATGATCGTGGGGCGTTTATGAGTATCAATTCTTCTTTACAACAAGTTGCAGGAGGAATTGCTTCTATTGTTGGCGGATTAGTTGTGGTTCAAAAAACAAAATTTAGTCCGCTTGAGCATTATGATACATTAGGTTATGTTATATGTGGAATTAGCATTGTAGGTATTTATTCAATTTACGCTGTAAGTAAAGTTGTAAAAAACAGAAAACAACAAATAACCAAACAAGGTTTTGAAGAAAAAGTGCAACCGAAAGAGCCTGTTTTAAAATGAGAAAAAACAGAACAGCTAAGAATAATATCTGTAAACAGTAAAAAATAGTTAAAAAAAATCCCGGCTATTAGCCGGGATTTTTTTTAATATTCTCTTCTATTAAAATAGTATAAATATTATTTAATTACACACGACCAGCCAGCGCCACCACTAGTAGCTGATTGATCACAAGCTGTTTTTGCTTTACTTTTAGTATCATGTATAGTAACATCAGTTACGGTTGGGGTTGAAGATCCTGAACTAGTAAAAGTGCACTCACAAGTATAATCTTTTTTACAGGAAACCATTGCTAAGCAAGCAATTGAAGCAATTAATAGAGATTTTTTCATTTTAATTTTTGTTTTTTTGGTTTATAATGTAACAAACATAATAATTTTAATTAATTCATGCAATTTACATTTTCCTTCTAAAACCTGAGGCGTTATAATTACAAAATGGGATTTAAGCACCTTCTTATTGCTTGATATCAGAGGGTTTGCAAAAAAGTATTAAAGAAAGGTTGTTTTGTTTGAAGCATCTCACAAACTCAAAATGTAATTCTGCAAACTGAAACTAGCATCCCACAAACTAGAACCATCATTCTACAAAATAGCAGATTTATTTTTGAAGGGAAAGTAATTATACCAAAATATAAATTAAATAATGAGGGATTTGCTAAAGATCCTGCATTTTATTTTTTGAAAAAGACAGTTTTTATTGAAAATAAAAATGAAACAATATGAGTTGTAATTTGGTAATACCTTCTCCACGCCCAATTTGTTCACCCGAAGCATTATAAATATAATCACCGTTCATTTTATATTTCTGTTTACCTGAGCCATCGTACAAATAATCACCATCTATCCTGCCAATAATACTGCCCGATTTATCATAGAGATAATCTCCGTCCTTTCTTCCTAACAAATTACCGAAAGCATTGTAAAAATAATTTTCGTCTTTTCTCCCAAGTTGTTTTCCAGAACCATTGTAAAAGTAATTTCCGTCTATCTTGCAAATTAGTTTACCAGATGCATTGTATATATACTGACAATAGCCCACTGAAGAGATAAACAAAAAAGAAATAATATAGAATATTTTTTTCATCAGTATTTTATTGTTTAAATAAGGAGATGGTTTTTCTATAGAAGATTTATCAGATTTTTTTAAAGGTACCAAAGCAAATTCTCCTAAACAAATCAGGATGAATTCTTTTTAATTTTCTTTAACAGGTTTTCTAAGCAAATATTTTAGGCCAAAATAAAATGCACAACTGAAAATTATATTTTAAAGTCAGAAACATTTTTTCTATTACAGTAAAGACGAGTCAAATGGCTCGTCTTTAGAATAAAGTTATGCTTAAAGAAAATAAAATTCTGAACGTTTAGTTCTTTACTAATTTGGTAATTCCACTTCCGGTTTTGGTTTTCAATTCAATAAAGTAAACACCATTAGTAAGTTCTCTTACATTTAATTTATAAGATGGCGCTTCTATTTTATCAGAAATAATAATTTGACCTAAACTATTATAAACTTTAATTATTGAACCATTCAATTCAACATCCGATTTTATGCTTACTACATCAGAAGAAGGATTAGGGAATAATTCATATACAATAATATTTGGATTAATTTTTTTGATTGCAGTAGGTTGACCAAGGTTAACATTATCTATATATAAATTATTTCCAAAATTGGCAGTTGCTACAAATTTCACCAATACTGATGGTTGATTTGCTAAAGACGACAAATTAATATTTTCGGTACGCCATTGAGATGAGGAAGGAACAAAAGCACTTGTTGAATTGGACGGAGCAGTGGCTAATATGGCACCTTGCTTTGAATAGACATTTGACCAATTCGCTCCGCAATCAACGGAAATTTTTACTTCCAATTTATCATTCTGATTTGTGTATTGAGCATAAGCTACATCAAAAGAAAGAACAGGATTAGAAACACCAGTTAAATTTAATTCTGGCAAATAGAGATCATCACTGTCCCCATCAACGAAGTTATCCCAGAAATCGTATTTAACGCTACCCAGACTATTGCCAAATCCACCTGTTGTAGAATAACCCCAAGTGGCTGGATTAAAATCATAATTAAGAACATACCAATTAGGTGGAGGGAAAGTAGAAAATGATTCTGTTATAGATGAAGTAATAATGTTGCTTATGCCAAAGGCTCCTCTAATAGTATTATTAATTGTGTTTAAATCTCCACCGCTGACACCTGTTATCGTAATCGAACATGTATGATTTCCGTAAGCAGCAGTATAACTGGGTAATGTAATTGTAACTGATGAACCTCCGGCAATATTTCCTACATAATTAAATATCGGTTGTGCAATGCCATCAATATAAGGAGCCACAGTAAGAGCAGTTACTGCTACTGCGCCCAGATTTTGGGCTACGAAAGTTGGAGTAAAATTGACAGAGCAACTTAAAGGAACATTTACAGAAGCAACTTTAATGTCATTTGGAACAGCCGGCTGTGGAGTTCTTGCAGCCTGATATACTTTTCTATCGCCATCGTCTTGTACAAATCCTACAAAAGCCATTTGACTGAGGTCGTGAATATAAGTTGGAATATTACAATTTATAGTTAATGTCTGTGTTTGCGCCGGTGCCCATATTGAAGGCAAAAGAGTACCCATAGATATTACTGAACCACTAACAATGCTAGTTGGGTATGACTTGCGAACGACGTCATAAAAATTTGTTTGACCATTAATACCTGGTGCACTTGGAAAATTAATTAAGCGTTCAATAAGACACAAGCGAAACATTAAAGCACCTATAGCGGTGAAGGATGTTGTAGATTCGATAGTAGCACTAACAACACAATTTGTAAAGGTTGGGTTCCAACTTGGTGTCATTGCAATTCTGAAATTAGTTGTTTGTGTTTGTGCACTTGTAATAACAGCATTGCTAACATCTGATGGATCATCAGAAGCCGCACCAAAAACCCATTGATGTTGTCCATCGAACCGCCCGGTTGGAATTGTATTGATGCCATTTGTTGGCACATCAGTTGAAGTATTTTGTGATGGATATCCATAAGCAAGAGTGCTTGGTCCTGCTGTGAGTGTGCTTCCGGTAGATGAACGATACCTCCAGTTAATTTCCGCTTTATCAGTTTGGTAAATTGACCAAGTACTGGATGGAGCAGAAGGAATTGGTATTTCCCATTTAATGGGAATAACAAGTAGAGGATTGTTTAATAATACTGTATTTAATACTTGATCATTTGGTACCCAAAGACCATTATTTTCACTTGTGAATTCTTCGTATAATGAAGTGCGAACCTGTGCCGATGAATATAAACCTGCAATTACTAAATTCAAAAAGATAAATTTTTTTTTCATTTTGTTATTTTTTAATTGATTAATATCATTTAAAAAGACCCATCTCATTAATTAAAAGTAAATGTAGCTAACATTTCCCCTAATATTAAAAGACTCATATAATTGGCTAATTTTAATCTACAAGTGGTTAACTATTCCAGGCACGGATAGTGTTTTTCTGTTGAATTGTGTAAGAAATTAATAATTCGATAAAACAAGTAAGGTTTGTAATTACTAAATTTATTTGAAGAGCTAAATGAGATAACAAAATTTCTTGTAATGCAATTTTATGCAAAATAAAAAAGCTCAAAACATAAAAACAACAATCTGATATCCTTTAGCAAAGTTTTTGTTTTCTGTTTGCATATCCGTCAAATAAGATTATTGTTTAACGCAATTTTCACCAATGCGGCAGTATTTTTTACATTGTATTTAGTAAGCATATTTTTACGATGCGAATTAATGGTAGTGACATCTAAAAATAATTTGTCGGCAATTTGCTGGTTAGTTAATCCGTCGGCAATAAGTTCAAGCACTTCTTTTTCCCGCCTTGTAAGTATTGGCAAAGTGTCGTTAGGTTTAGAATTTTTTAAAACCTGGGCAACCGAAAAATTTACAAATTTTTTTCCTTTTACAACGGTTCTAATAGCCTCCAGTATTTCAGATTTTGATGCATCTTTAAGTAAATAACCTGAAGCGCCATTATCTATCATACGGCGAATGATGCTAGCTTGATCAGATGTACTAAGCGCCAAGATGCGAATATCGGGATATTTTAATTTTATTTCTTTACACAAATCCAAGCCACTTTTTTGTGGGAGATTTATATCCATTAATAAAACATCTGGCTTTTTTGTTTTTAAAAATAAGAATAACTCGTCTGGGTGTTTCGCGCTACCCATCCACTCAATATCTTTTTCATCTATTAATAGAGAATATATACCTTCGATGATAAGCTGATGATCGTCTATAATAAAAACTTTAATCATTTGCGATGTTTGATATTTCTATGTTTACAGAAGTGCCTTTGTTTTGACTTGTTTGGATATCCATTTTGCCGTTTATATAAGCCACTCTATTTTGCAGGTTAAGATATCCCATGCCTGAATTTGTTTGCAAAATTGATTTATCAAAGCCCATGCCATCATCTTCTACTGTTATACTTAGTGTATTATCTTTTTTTACCAATTGTACTAAAGCGGTTTTAGCATGCGCATGTTTTAAAATATTGTTTACCAACTCTTGCACAATTCGGTAGATTGCTGACGATTTATTTGTTGAAACAGTATCATCTTTAACATCGAAAGATTGGTATGTAATTTGCAAAGCATCACTTTGATTAATACTATTGCAAAAATCTTGCAAGGCGGTATTTAAACCAAATTTCACCAAGGCTTCTGGCATCATGTTATGCGCTACTCTGCGAAGCTCCTGAATAGATTGATCGAGCATGGCAATGCTGCGTTCAAAAGCCGCAGCGTTTTCGGGTGAAATAGTGAGATTGTTTTTCATATTATTAAAAGAAAATTTTGCACCGGATAAAATACTGCCTAAGCCATCGTGCAAATCTTTAGCTAAGCGTTTTCGCTCTTCTTCCTGGCCTTGTAAAATAGATTGTGTGGCGAGTAATTGTTTTTCAGTTTCTAGTTCACCAATTTTTTGTTGTTTGAGTGCGGCATCTGCTTCTAATAGTTTACGTTTTTGTTGTGCGTTGCGATAATACAAAAAGCCTACAATTAAAATGATGAGCACGGCTGCCACTAAAGACCAATTTAAAATAGTGCGTTGCTGAAGTTTTAGTTTTTCTATTTCTTTTTCTCTAGTGAGATTATCTATTTCATTTTGTTTTTTAGCAAGGGTATATTTCGCTTCAAAATCCTGTACGTTTTTTTCTATTTTGTCTGATAAAATTATTCCGTTAACCGAATCGCTGAGAATTGCGTAACGATGGTACTCATTTAAATTCCCTAAGCCTAATTCGATATCTGAAAGAAATAAGTAACAACTTGCCAATACTTTTTTCTGCTCGTTGTTCTTTGCTAAATCAAGTGCTTGTATAGTATTTATTTTAGCGAGCTGATAATTTTTTTGTTCGAAATAATATTTACCTAAAAAATAATAAGCATTAGCCATTCCTTCTTTTTGTTCAAGTTCGGTAGCGAGCGAAAGAATTTCATCCGCTTTTTGTTTGAGGAAATCGAACTTTTTTTCTTTGTAATAAATGTTGGCCATATTTACTAATGCAGGTAATTGTCCTCGCTTATTTTGTGATAGCTTAGCCAGTGTGTATGCTTGCTGTAAAAGAACAAGTGCAGTATCATAACGGTGTGTATCCATTAAAATACCGGAAGTGTTTTGTAAAGCATTGGTAAGCGTTAGTGTATCTTTTATAGCTCGACTTATTTTTATAGATTTTAATCCATAAGAATAACCTCTAATACTTTTGGCTTCCATTTCAGAATACAATCCGGTAAGGTTTGCATACAAAAAACTCATTCTTGCGGTATCGTGACGTTCTTCACTTAATAAAGTGGCTTTTAAAAAGTAATCAATGCAATTATCGTACAAGTGCAAGCCATAATAACTTGCGCCAGTATTGCAATAGGCGACAACCAATTGTTTTTTATTTTTTATTTTTTCGGCAAGTGTAACGGCTTCTAAATTTAAGGCAAGACTTTCCTGAAATTTATTTTGCATGTTGAGGATTATCGTATAATTACTTATGTATTTTAGAATGCCAACGCTGAAATTTAGTTTTTTACTTAGGTCTTCAGCACGTTTATAAAATGTGGCGGCAGAATCGAGGTTAGTATTTTCATATTCGTTACCAATTTTTATGAATAAAAGAACTTTGTTAGTGTCTTGTTTAGCAGTATTTAATTCACCTAAAAGCGACGTTATGTTTTGCGAGTAAGCAACACTACTTATAAATGAGAATATGTATAATGAAATTAAAAAGCGTTTCATGTAAGATAAGTTTATGGGTAAATATAATTTATTGATGTTATTTGCCATAACTTATTTATGCAAAAATGAGAAATTATAAGGAAAACTAAATTCCCCCTTTTAGGGGATAAAATGGGTTGGAGATTAAAAATACTTTTGAAACATAAATTATAATTATAAAACTCATGAAAAAACAATTTACGCTTTTAATGACTTTGGCTCTTTTACATATGACCAAAGCGCAAACACCAACTTTTAGTTTGCTTAAGGATATAAACCCAACAGGGGCTTCAACCAGTGGTAACAGAGATTTTACTGACTATAACGGTAAAATGTATTTTGTTGCTACTGATGGTGTACACGGTGGGGAACTTTGGGTAACCAATGGAACTACCGCAGGCACGCAATTAGTAAAAGATATTAATGCGGGTTCTGCAGATTCTAACCCCGATTACTTTGTTGTATGTAATGGCAAAATGTATTTTAACGCGAATGATGGAATACATGGTAGTGAATTGTGGACATCAGATGGAACAGCGGCCGGAACCCATTTAGTAAAGGATATTAAAGTAGGTTATAACGATTCGTATCCTACACAACTTACGGTAATGAATAATAAAATATATTTTTCGGCAGATGATAGTGTACATGCTATTGAGCCATGGGTAAGTGATGGAACCACAGCAGGTACACAATTGATACTGGATATAAACCAAGATATGAGTTATCAAAATTCATTTCCCGGTTATTTTACTGCTTATAACAATAAAATATATTTTCAAGCTAATGACCAAATACATGGCACAGAATTATGGGTAACTGATGGTACTGGAGGCGGAACAATTCTTTTGAAAGATATAAACACAACTTCATCTTCATCAGGATCAGATCCAATGGAATTTTGTTTATTTAATAGTAAGCTTTTTTTTAAAGCAGATGCATCTAATAGTGGAAACGAGGGAGAATTATGGATGACTGATGGAACAACCGGAGGTACGGTTTTGGTAAAAAATATTTATCCGGCAGGTGATGCGCAATCGGAACATTTACGTGTACTCAATGGTAAATTATATTTTATGGCGATAGATGGGGTGAATGGTCAGGAATTATGGACATCCGACGGAACAACAGCCGGTACAGTATTACTAAAAGATATTAATCCGGGAAGTGGAAGTTCTCACGGTGATTTATTCACATTGTTTAAAAACAAACTTTATTTTCAGGCAGATGATGGCACAAACGGAAATGAATTATGGGTTACAGATGGAACCGCAGGAGGTACTGTACTTTTAAAAGATATTAACGCTGGAGTTGGCGACTCTTACCCTGCTTATTTTACACCATTTGGCAGCAGACTTTTTTTTAAAGCGAATAGTGATTTATGGGTTACAAATGGCACAGCTATTGGCACTTTCTCGTTAGCGCCTACTTCTGCTAATAGCGATGGTTTGGGATGCGCTGCCAGCTTTTGCACTTTGGATTCATCTATTTATTTTAATGCAGACTATGACACACATAATTGTGAAGTTTGGAAATTGGATACGGCAGCAACTGTTGGAATTAGATCATACACAGAAAATAAATATAACGTAACTGTTTATCCGAATCCGAGCAATGGAATATTTAATCTACAAGTGAGCGAAAATCAAAATGTACATATTGAAGTATATAATTCTTTAGGCCAATTAATTTTATTTAAAAATGCCGAACTAAATATAACTCAATTGAACATCAGAGATTTTATGGATGGTATTTATAATATCCGAGTATTGAAAAATAATGAACCTGTTTATCAAACAAAAATTTTGAAAGAATAAAACCAAATAAATTATTTATTGAAAGAGCCTCTGAAAACTTTCAGAGGCTTTTGTGTTTTGAGTACAAAGTTACAGCTTTGCTCAAATTAGTATTACATTAGAAATTATCCAACTACAGGAACTAAACCGTGACTTAGCATTACCCCTTTTAATTTTGCCATATCGGGCGGACCTCCAGCATTGATCACCTCGGCAATATCTTTAAAATAATCTGGGCCAAAAACACCCGGGTTGCAAAAGCATAGAAATTCAATGGTTTCATTACTTTTATTTGCGAAGGCATGAATTGTTCCCCGAGGAATAAAAAGTGAATCACCAGGGTTAAGCTCAATCGTTTTTCCATCAACGGTATAAGTTGCTGTTCCCTTTAAACCATAAACTGTTTCATCAAAATTTTCGTGGTAGTGTGCAGCGGCAATTTTTGCCCCTGCACTTATGACACACTTAAACATAGTCAAAGAATTTTTTGTGTCTTGTGCATCGAGGCAATAGTGTACTTCCATACCCCCGAATTTTATTACTTCTTTATTTTTCATGTTCTAATTTATTGAACTTTATTTAAAATTTTTAATTCGGGTTTTGATATAACTCCTGCTTTTTCCATAGCCTCTTTTGCTTTAGGATCTAAAAAGAAAACTTTTGCTACTTCAACACTAGCTGCTTCCTCCACTACGGTTACGATGTTTGCATTATCTACCGACTGATACAGGCCAGTTACTTTAATGCCTGCTTTTTCGCGAACCGGGGCACCCGCATCAAATCCTTTTTTAAAGGCAGCAAAATCTTTTACCTCAACAGTATTAATAATGGTTACATTTTTTTCTGTTCCGGCATTTTTAAAAGCGGCAATTGATAACGTTAATGCTACAAGAGCGGCTGAGATGATTGTTTTTTTCATGTTACTTTTTTTAATTGGTTATGGAGGCAAAGTAACAGCAAGAGAAAATCCTGCACATTGATTTGAATCAAGAAATTAAATCCGGGTGTTTCTTTTTCTGACACGGCTTAATGTTTCGGGGGTGATACCAAGATATTTTGCAATTTCGTATTGAGGTAAACGCTGCAACAGGTGTGGTCGTTCTTTTAATAAACGCCTGTAAAGTTCATCAGGTTTTTCGGTAACTGCTGCACCCAATTGTTCTTTCAGCCAAGCGATCATACGGTGATGATTTTTCATGTGGTAAATAGCATATTCAGGAATATTGCGAATGGCATACTCCCACTTAGGCTTTGTCATAGCTAACACCTTACAATCTTCGAGTGCCTGTAAATTCATATTGGCAGGAACTTCATTCATAAAACTTAAAGACTCCCCTGTCCAACGCCCTTCTTCCATTATATAAATAGTACGTTCAATGCCATTTGCATTAATATAAAACTGCCTGAAACAACCCTGCAGGATAAAAAACACATATTTCACTACATCGCCTGATTTAAAAACCATTTCGTTTTTTTTATAACAACGTTCTTCAAACAAGGGTAACAACTTCTCAAAATCAGCTTCAGAAAACTCGTGTCTGGCCTGTATTTCTTTTAAAAGTGGGTGCGTTTCCATTTTTACAAAAGTAGCAAAGCTTGTGGAAATAGCTATGCCGTTGTCGAAACAAATTATAAAGGATTTGAAGAGAATTCAGTATTTTAACTGTTAACGCTAAAGGTTAAGTAGTTTGTGTGAATCAAACATGAAGAGTAAAGGCTCTTAGTAAATTGAACTCAATTATAAATCGAATAAAAGAGTTTTATTTATTGCTGCTATTTGTTTTGGATTAACACCTGTTTTTTTTGCATACACAGCCCAGTTCTTTACTATTCGTTTTGTGTTTTCTATAATAACCTTTGCTTTTTTCACATTCATTTCTTTTCCAACTTTTAAAAGATCCTCTTTGGTAATGTTTTTTGTTTTACCATTTATGGATAAATTATGTTGACTTACCCATTGACTACTCGGATCGTAAGAATAAGTTAAATCATAGGCAGGTGCGAGTTGCCATTTACCTGTTTTGTGCATCATAAAAGAAATATTTTTTGTGTGGTCGTCCAAATTTCTTGCAATTACATTAAACACCATTCGTTTATAAAGCTGTTCGGTATCTTTAGCGGGTAATCTAAGTGTACGTATTGTTTGAAAGGCTTGTTCATAAGCAAAAGTACCTACTAAGGAAAAATCAAAATGCTGCATGCCGCATAAAGTTTGAACGTGTAGTTTTTCTTTTCCTTTGATTCGGTCAAAACGTTTAGTCATAAAATGAGCTCGGCCATTCTCTTCTAATAAACGCGATTCACTTATTTCAATTTCACAATCCAAAGCCATATAGTAATAGGCTAATTCAATTCTTCCATATCCTGCCGGATCACCAAGTGCTTTATTAGTGACCCCATCAAATTTTAGTAGCCAATGAGAAAACCCTTTCGGTGCTGCCACTTGTCCTGAAAGCACCTCTCCTGTTTTTTCATTGTAAGCTATAATTGCTTTTGCTCTCGCTCCTCCGGCAGAAGAACCTACTCGAATAATATCTTCCAATCCTCTCTTTACATTTGCTTTTAAATTTGCATGTTCAATGTCAGATTTATTGGCTACGCCATTCGCGCGGATCAATTCTGAAATTATTTCTTCCATAAAGGATAATAATTTCCGCCTTGATTTTTCTCTGCGCTCTTTCAATTCGATAATTCGGGTGCAAAAACAATCAAAATAATTACCGGCTTTTTCGGTGAAATCTTTCGCTGAGATGGAATAAAATAATCGACACAATTGATTTCTGCATATTTCGATCTCTTCCTCGCTCAATAAATATCTGCACCAAAGATTTTGATAAGAAAAATTTCATGAGATTTCAATATATCTCCTTATAGCCTGCGGATGAATAATAATCTTTGCTTCCATTAATAAAAAATAATTTCTTGTCCCGGTATTCCATAAGTATCAAAAATAAATTGCACTTGTTTGATGCTATAAAATCCAGGAACTCTCGGCCCCAAATCCTCCGAAATAGTTTCGATCCATTTTGTAAAAATATAGTAAGTTAATCCATATAAAATATGAAGCTCTTTAAACGTATAAGGTCTTAGTTTTACGTCCTTCTGTATTCTGAATTATTCATCTTTTTAATTTTTTTGATGTTAAACTTATGATTGGCTACACAAAGGAATAACAACTCAAAAACTCATTGTCCAGAATTGGCACGAAAAGGCCAAAAATGGACGAAAAAGGCCGAATTAGGCGGAAATTTGGCTTGTTCATTAAAACACCTTGTTCACGAATCGTGAACATTGTAGAAAAGTGAACATTTCTTTTGAAATTTAAAGAATGTTCATTATATTTGATTGTTCACGATTGCGTGAACATATATAAATGAGTGAACATGAATGAACGCGACATAGCAAATAAGGCTCTGGAAAACCTTCAAAAGACTGCCCATATTAAAGGGAGATGGAAGCCTATTGCCTTAAACGGTCAGGATAATGGGCTGGATGGGCAAATAGAATTTACATTTGAGAAAAAATCTTATTAAACTGAATGCGGAGGTTAAAAATAATCTTAGAATAATTCACTTGCCTCTGATTTATAAACTGGCAAAGAATTACGCTCCCTTAATGGTAATAGCGGATCATATATTTCCAAAAATAAAGGAGGAGCTGCGCAATCACGACATAGCTTATTTAGAGGGAAATGGAAATATTTGGTTAAAGGCAGAGAAAGCTCTACTATGGATTGATACGAATAAAACCCTACCTGAAGAAAAAGAAAAAATTAATAGAGCATTTACAAAAACCGGCCTAAAAGTTCTCTTCCATTTTCTTCTTGATGAAAATTTAATAAACGCTCCTTATCGCGAAATTGCCCAGAAAACGGAAATAGCTTTAGGGAATGTAAATAACATTTTAAATGGATTAAGAGAAAAAGGTTTTCTTTTGAAGATGAATAAGGAAAACTATAAACTCACTAATAAAAAAGAATTACTAAATACTTGGATGACCAGATATGCGGAGAAATTAAAACCGGAACTGGAAATAGGGACATTTCGGTTTTTAAAAGACGAAGATTTTCTAAATTGGAAAAGACTTCCAATTAAACCGGGCAAAACATGGTGGGGTGGCGAACCAGCCGGTGATTTGTTGACTAATTATTTAAAACCTGCTGTCCTTACATTATATACAGTTGAAAATAAAAATGAACTGATAAGAAATTACAGATTGATTCCTGATCCAAAAGGCAATGTTAAGGCGTACATTAAGTTTTGGAATTATAATGAGGTAACGGATAAAATAGTCCCTCCTCTGTTGGTATATGCAGATTTAATGAATACAGGCGATCACCGATGTATTGAAACTGCACAAAAAATTTACAATGAGCTTTTTAAAGAAAAATTTTGAACGGTTAAAAAATGAAGGTCTTAAAAAGACTTTTGAAGTATTAGAACTGGCTTTTAAAAAGTACGGCATAGACTATTATTTAATTGGCGCGCGGGCAAGAGATTTATGGACGGATCATATTGCATTGAATGAGAAAAGAACAACGGAGGACGTTGATTTTTGTATTTACATTAACGAACACGATCAATATAAAAACCTTGTAAAAGAATTAATTGAAACTTATGGATTTGAACGGGATAAGGATCAACCTTATCGTTTTTATTTTCACGGTACAATTGATTTAATCCCATTCGGCGGAATAGAAAAAAACGGAGAGGTCTTTTTAGAAAATCCACCTACCGAACTTTCTGTCTATGGCACTAAAGAAGCAGTTGCACACGCGGAAATTGTAGAGGGTGCATTTAAAGTTGTTACGCTGCCCGGTTTATGTGTGTTAAAACTAATTGCTTTTCACGAAAAACCGGATAGGCGCGCAAAGGATTTAGAAGATTTTTACTTCCTGTTAGAAAATTATGGTGAAATAGCCGGACATCAATTATTTGAGGGTGTTGAGCATGATGATTTAATAAGGGATGATTTTGAATTGCCAATCGCTTCGGCGCGACTACTTGGCCGACAAATTAAAAAAATCATATTGGGAAATTCGGAATTACAGGGTAAATTGAACCAAATTTTATCTTCGCGTTTGCAGGGTTTTTCTGAAAAGGAAATTGATTCCATGTATCAAGTAAGAGACAAAGGGGATAAGGCAATTGAAAGATTTAAATTGGTTGCAGAACTATTAAAGGAAGTATAATATGTCAACAAACATTTTTACAAACGAAGCCGAGAACAGCCTGTTGAATAAATTCAACGGTATTTTTGAAAACATGATTAATCTTCATGCTTTTCGGGCAGTGGTTGGTTATTTCCGAGCTTCGGGATATTTTGCCATTCGCGAACATTTAATGAAAGTGCCGGATGTTAAAATTCTTGTTGGTATTGATGTTGACCATATAATTAGTGAGGCGCAACGAAAGGGATTATTATTTACCGGCGATGATGATAAAACCCGGCAGGAATTTATTTCATGGATTGAAAAGGATATAAAGGAAGCGCGTTATGCAAAGAATGTAGAAAGCGGAATTCTTTCCTTTATTGACGATATTATTAATAAACGGATTGAAATTAGGGCGCATAAATCAAAACAGCTTCATGCGAAAATCTATATTTTCCTCCCTGAAAAATTTAATAGTCATGCCGATGGTCGTTTAATTACAGGCTCATCAAATCTTACAAGCGCAGGTTTAGGCGCAAAAAAGGAAGCCAATAACTATGAGTTTAACGTTGAAATTAAAGATTACCCCAATGTAAAATTTGCTCTCGATGAATTTGAAAAACTATGGATAGATTCAATTGATATACTTCCTGAAAACTTTCAGGCATTAAAAGATCATTCTCATATTGATAAACTATTTACCCCATTTGAGATTTATATTAAATTTTTAATAGAATATTTCGGAAAAAATATTGAATACGATCCAGAAACTGTCGGCGACGTTCCGAATAATTTTAAAAAACTCTCCTATCAAATTGATGCTGTAAATCAGGGTTTTCAAATGTTAATGGAACACTGAAAGCACTGGAAGGATTATACAATGAAGCTGAGTTAGAGGATAAACAAAACATTGTTCGTTCGGTGTGTCAAGAATTTTTCGTGTTTCAGGAAAATGAAGTTCGAACGACAAAAGAAAGCCAGCTACTTTCGTTAATCTCCAGATTTGACGGGGAAGACAGAGGCAAAAAAAAATGGGCAGATTGTAATTTTAACAATCTGCCCAGTAAAGTGGGAACTAATGGGTTCGAACCATTGACCCCCTGCTTGTAAGGCAGGTGCTCTGAACCAGCTGAGCTAAGCTCCCATCGTCCGCCGTAGCTTTAGCAGAGGCGGGCATTTTCCGCAATACTTTAATCTACTTTGGTTTTTCCTTGTTAGGGCGACAAATGTAAGCCCAATGTTTGAAATATACAAATTTTTTTGAGGCTTTAAGTCAATTCAAACTGCATTTTGCTTAGCTTGTAATAAAGACCTTCATCATGTTTTATAAGCTCTGCATGGTTGCCTGTTTCTAAAACTTCGCCCTTTTGCAATACCACAATTTTATCTGCATTTCTGATGGTTGCCAAACGATGCGCAATAACTATACTCGTGCGGCCTACCATTAATTTTTCTAATGCTTCCTGCACCAAATGTTCGCTTTCGCTATCTAAACTGCTGGTTGCTTCATCTAAAATTAAAATACTTGGGTTTTTTAAAACTGCTCGTGCAATTGCAATGCGTTGTCTTTGTCCACCCGATAATTGAATACCTCTTTCGCCAACCAACGTATTAAACTGATCAGGAAATGAAATAATAAAATCATAAGCATTTGCTTTTTTAGCTGCTTCTTCTATTTCCTGAGCCGTTGCATTTGGTTTACCATAAGCAATATTATCGCGAATAGTACCGGCAAATAAAATAACATCTTGTGGCACCAATGCAATTTTTTTGCGAAGATCGGTGAGCGAATATTCTTTTGAGTTTTTTCCGTCGATAATAATTTCACCATTTAAAGGATCATAGAACCTTGAGATCAAAGATGCGATGGTACTTTTGCCGGAGCCACTGGAGCCAACAAGGGCAACCGTTTCACCAATATTCGCTTTAAAAGAAATATTTTTGAGTACTTCAAAATCGGGACGAGTAGGATAATTGAAAGACACATTTTTAAATTCAATCTCACCACTTTTTCCTTTTTGTGAATCCAATGCGCTGTTCAAATCAATATCTTCTATATCGCCGTCAATTAATTCAAACACTCTGTCGGTAGCTCCCAGTGCACGTTGCAGCGAAGCAATTTGTTCAGGTAAACCACCTAACGAACCGGCAACAAATAACGATAACATCATAAACGTACCAAATGCTTCCGGTGTTAATGTTTTGTCAACCTTTAAAGCAAATAGCATTTGCCACAAAATAAAAAATACCGATCCAAAAACAAATACCATCACAAACGAAAAGAACAAACCTCTGAAAATACCATATTTTAAGCCAAACTCACGAATACTGCTTGCTATTTTATCGTACTTATTTATTTCGTATTCTTCATTTGTAAATGTTTTTACATTGGTAATTCCGGTTAAAGCTTCACCAACAACTATATTAGCTTCCGCAATTTTTTCCTGGTAAGTCTTTGAAAATTTTCTGATTCGTTTTGCAAATAAAATTGCTACAACAGTTAAGGGTGGAATGATCACTAAAAACCATTTCGCAATTGGGCCTGATGTTGTAACCAATAAAATTAATCCTCCAACGCCAACAATAGTCTGGCGAATTAATTCTGCAATATTAATAGTGAACGCATCTGATATAACTGTAATGTCTGTTGCCATTCTGCTGCTTAATTCTGCCACCTGATTTTTTGAGAAAAAACTCATTGGCATTTGTATTAAACGTTTGAATGTATCTTTTCTAAGAGCTTTTAAAACATTTTCGGTTACCTGCGCAAACAAATAAACACGTCCGAAAGAAAACATGGCTTGAGCAACTAAAATTATTAATAACACTAAGCCAATTTGCATTAATTCACCGCGAACTTGCTCAACCGGTTTTGTATTTTCGGCCAAATAACCCAACATTTGTCCTGATTTTAATGGGAAAATGAGTCCAACACCGGCGCTGGCAACCAAAAAAAACATCCCTAAAATGAATTTCCATTTATGTTTTCCTAAATAGCCAAAAAGGCGCATAGAGCGCTTCAAATTTGCTAATGTCAGTTTTGACTTTGGCAATTCGTCTGTATCTGAATTGGTGGGGCCACCACCTCTGCGGCCTTTCGCCATAATTTATAAATAAGTGCAAAATTACTTATTTTTAAGACCGAAGATGTCATATTATTGTAATGAAAAGCCTTATTTTATTGAATTTTGCGGTCAAAATTTAGTTTGTGGGATAAAATAAATGTGTATATTTGCCTTCCATTTTAAAAAATACTAATAATTTAAACTGAATATACAATGAAAAGGACTTTCCAACCATCTCGACGTAAAAGAATCAACAAACATGGTTTTAGATTGCGCATGGCTAGTGCTAACGGACGTAGAGTAATAGCGGCACGCAGAGCAAGAGGACGTAAAAAACTAACAACAAGTAGTGAAAAAACGCACAAATAATTTATAGATATAGATTTTTTGAAGATCCGCCCGAAAGGCGGATTTTTTATTTGGGGTAATGATTAAAACGCTTCGCTTTCAGAGGCATGGAACGCAGATGACGCGAATTTACATGATTAAATAGGATTGAACGGCTGTGTTTAAAATCATAATAATCTGCGTTTCGCGTTAGCGAATAGCGTTCCATTACGTCTCGCTAAAAATCCTGATTATTATTCCAATTACTCGAACTGAAATTCCTGCCAAATGTGAAAGTAATATATGCCGTTACGCCCATATTAAAAATGAGGATGTGTAAAAATGCGCCTATGCGATATGCTCCCCAATAATCTGCTTTTTCTGGTAACCAAATAAGTCGGGTTGGCATGCTCACGGCTATAATTAACGATATAATTGCTACAGTAATAAATAAAGTCTCAAATTTTCGCATGGGCCAAGAACTTATTTTTCGATACCACTTTAATTCGTTCCCCCATTTATGAATGAGGTGATAATTGCCATGATTAGTGGGTGCAAATAAAAGTAAACTTGAATCTGGTTTATTTTTATGGAAGTCAGACGGTGGCGCAAGAATTTTAAAATTTTTGAGATCTTTTTTGTAGATAGAATTAAGATGTTTAATTTTTAAGATGGCTTCGTAAGGAATTTCTTTTTTGTAATGTTGTGAATCAATAAATTTTAAACGGTATTGAATTGCAATTTCTTTAATTGTTTTTGTATGAAATATATCGCTGTTGCCAACGTCTTCTTCATCTATTAATTCGAAAGATTTATTGTATAGTTTGAGATTATCTAAAATGTTTTTTTCATGAAATAAATCTCTGTTCAAAATGCGATATACTTCAGAGATTACCTGATCTTCGCGCTTTGAAGTTTTATTTTTTTTCTTTCGAAGTTCTATATCTAATGAAACACCTTTCATCTCTCTAATAAAGCAATATAAAGGTATGAAAAATATGATTTATCTAATTTTTAATGCTGCGTAACAAAAGTTTGTAAATTGAATCTTTATATTTATGAAAATGAAAAAAACCGTTATATCTGCACTAGTCATGTTAATAGTACTTTTTAGTGGAACAGCTTTTATAAAAATAAAAAGCAGCAACGGTATTGCTTCAGAAACTGGTTCGCCTAGTGAAGGTAACTGTGGCGGCTGTCATGGTGGTGGTTTTAGTTTAGCATCCGGCTCCACTATATCTGCAACACCTTCTTTTACAAATAACGAATATCTTCCGAGTCAAGTTTATACCATGTCTATTACTTTTGCTGCATCTGGGTTTAATAATTATGGATTTGGTTGTGAGATCTTGAATAGCAGCAACAATACAAATGCGGGCACTATGCAAAATGCCGGCCCAGGCGTAAAATTTTTAAATGGTTTTGGTGGAAGAAAAAATGCTGTACAAACAGTACCAAAAAATGGAACAGGCGCGGCAACATTTACATTTGAGTGGGTTGCACCGTCAGTTCAGGAAACAGTTAAAATATATGCTGCAGGTAATTGTGTTGATTTAAATGGAAACACGAGCGGAGATTTTCCTCTTCAAGCAGCAGTGGTAACACTCACAACTTCTGCTTTTACAGGTATAAAAGAAAATACAACTTCATCGTTGTCGGCATTTAATGTATATCCAAATCCTGCAACGGACAAGATCAATTTAAATTATAATTTGAAAGAAGAGAGTTTGGTTTCTGTTGAACTGGTTTCTATTAATGGCCAACAAGTAACTTCATTAATAAATGAAAAACAATTGGCAGGTGATTATCAAAGGTCTGTTTTAATTCCCCATACAATGGCCTCGGGTGTTTATTTCTTAAAAATATCGGCAAATAACCAAAAGGTAGCGCAAAGACTCATTACCGTTAACTAAATTTACTTAGCTAAAGCAATAGTTTTAAATTAATTAGTATAAAATAACATAGTATTTTTATTCATTATTTTCTGAAAACAATTAAAATTGTTGTTAGATTTGTTACAACATACGATTATGCATTTATCCGATAGAGTCAACCAAATTTCAGAATCGCAAACAATTGCCATGGCTAGAAAAAGTCGTGAATTAAAAGCGCAAGGAATTGATATTATTAGTTTGAGTTTAGGCGAACCAGATTTTGCAACGCCGGATATTATCAAAAAAGCAGCGAAGGATGCCATTGATGGTAATTTTAGTTACTACACACATGTATCGGGTTATTTAGAATTGCGGGAAGCTATTTGTAAAAAGTTTAAACGGGATAATAATTTGGATTATAAACCTGATGAAATTATTGTTTCAACAGGAGCCAAACAAAGTATTGCGAATGCCGTTTTGTGTGTTGTAAATCCTGGTGACGAAGTGATAGTGCCTGCTCCATATTGGGTAAGTTATTTAGAAATTTTAAAATTAGCCGGTGGCGTGCCGGTAATTATTAATACAGATATTGATGCAGATTTTAAAATAACGGCTAAGCAATTAGAAGCTGCCATTACTCCAAAAACACGCATGATTATGTTGAGCACGCCATGCAATCCTACAGGAAGTGTTTACAACAAAGAAGAATTAAAAAGTTTGGCAGAGGTTGTGAAGAAGCATGATGAATTATATATTTTGAGTGATGAAATATATGAACATATTAATTTTATTGGAAAGCACGAAAGTTTTGCGCAGTTTGATTTTATCAAAGATCGTATAATTACAATTAATGGTGTATCAAAAGGATTTGCAATGACCGGTTGGCGTGGTGGCATTTTAGCCGCTCCAAAATGGATTGCCCAAGCGTGTGATAAAATGCAAGGTCAGTTTACTTCAGCAACATGTAGCATTACACAAAAGGCAATGCATAAAGCTATGGAGTTAGATTTTGATACGTATATAAAACCTATGCAGCAAGAATTTTTAAAACGAAGAGATCTGGTTTTAAAATTGATGAAAGATATTCCGGGTTTAAAAACAAATAAACCACAAGGTGCTTTTTACGTTTACCCTGAAATAAGTTTTTATTTTGGGAAAAAATACAAAGAATTTAATATCCAAAATGCAACCGATCTTTCTTTATTCCTTGTTGCCGAAGCTCATGTAGCTTTAGTACCGGGCGCAGCTTTTGGAGACGATAAATACATTCGTTTTTCATATGCTACAAGTGAAGAAAATTTAATTGAAGCTTTAAAGAGAATGAAAGAAGCATTAAGTAAGTTGGTTTAAAATTTCGAATTGAAGAATGAGAAAATATTCCATTAAAAAAGAACACATTCGCGAAGTATTCCGATCGTTCAATAATTTAAATGTGTTGATCATTGGTGATGTAATGATTGATAGTTACTTATGGGGAAAAGTTAGTCGTATTTCACCTGAGGCGCCGGTCCCAATTATTTCGGTAACAAATAAAGAAATCAGATTGGGTGGTGCAGCTAATGTAGCTCTGAATGTTCAGGCACTGGGAGCAAATCCAATTTTATGTTCAGTAATTGGTGTTGATATTGAAGGTCAAAGTTTTTTAGATCTTTTAAAAAAACAACGTTTATCGCAAAAAGGAATTTTAAAAAGTAGAGATCGTGTTACAACAGTAAAAACGCGTGTAATTGGTAACAATGCGCAATTGATACGAATTGACGAAGAGAATGAAGAAGATATTTCGCAGCCGGAAACGACTCAGTTATTAATGCTTATTTCATATATCATTCAACACGAAAAAATTGATGTAATTATTTTTGAAGATTATAATAAAGGATTGATTACTCCAAAGTTAATTTCGAAAGTTGTTGAATTATCAAAATCAAAAGGTATTCCAACTTGTGTTGATCCTAAGAAAAGAAATTTTAATGCTTACAAAGGAGTGAGTTTATTTAAACCAAATTTGAAAGAATTGCGTGAAGGATTAAAATTAGATATTACTTCTGACAATATTAATGAGTTGCAAAGAGCGATTAGTAGTTTCAGGGTAAAACAACAATTTGAAACAGCATTAGTAACATTGGCAGAAAAAGGAGTGATTACTAATTCGCGAAAATTAAAAGAGCATATTCCAGCTCATATAAGAAGCATTGCAGATGTAAGTGGAGCAGGTGATACGGTTATCAGCGTGGCATCATTATGCAGAGCTTTAGAGTGCGATGAAATTTTTACAGCATCTTTGGCAAATTTATCCGGTGGATTAGTTTGCGAACAAATTGGGGTTGTACCAATTAACAAAGAACAA
The DNA here is from genome assembly GCA_013288385.1 of Bacteroidota bacterium. Taxonomy (GTDB): domain Bacteria; phylum Bacteroidota; class Bacteroidia; order B-17B0; family Aurantibacillaceae; genus Aurantibacillus. The sequence goes on along the minus strand of JABDBZ010000002.1, from coordinate 43,695 downwards.
TTATTAGAAGAAGCCTTGAAATTTGATTTCGTAAAAGGCTAATTCTAATTTCATTTTATAGAGACGGAGAGAAGAGCGATGGCAGAAGTTACACCATACAAAACAGGCGAATCAAAAAAAGAGCAAGTTGCTCAAATGTTTGATAATATTGCATTTCGTTACGATTTTTTAAATTCACTTTTATCGCTTGGTATTCATAAAGGCTGGCGAAAAAAATGCGTCAAACTTTTAGAAGTAAATAATCCCAAAATTATTTTAGATGTTGCAACCGGTACAGGTGATTTTGCTATTGAGTGTGTGAAGTTAAATCCCAATAAAATTATTGGCATCGATATTAGTGAGGGAATGATGAAATTTGGAAAGGAAAAAATTGAAAAATCGGGACTTGATAAATTGATTACGCTTGAATATGGTGATGCTGAAACCGTAAACTTTGATGATAATTCGTTTGATGCAATTGTAGTTGGATTTGGAGTGAGAAATTTTCAGAATCTTGAAAAAGGTATGACTAATTTGAGGCGCGTTTTAAGACCTGGAGGTAAGTTGGTTGTTTTAGAATTTTCAAAACCGAGAAATGGGTTCGTAAAGTGGGGGTATAATTTTTATTTTAATAAAGTAACACCATTTGTTGGAAGAATCTTTTCGAAAGATATTCGTGCTTACACCTATCTACCCGAGAGTGTGAAGGCTTTTCCGGACAATGAACAATTTGTAACTATCTTAAAGAAGTTAAATTACACCAATTGCAGTTACAGGAGTTTGAGTTTTGGAATTGCCGCCATTTACTCTGCAACCAAATGATACGCTATTAACAAAAAAGTCAAATTATCAACAAGTCATTTTTTTAATCTATTTTTTCCAATATTTACAAAAACAAAAAAGATCTTATGTCGGACGAAGTAGAAAAAAACGATAGAGGCGATTTATTCTCCAAAGCAGTTAGAGCAGGAAAGCGCACTTATTTTTTTGATGTGAAAAGCACCAAAGGAAGCGAATATTATTTAACCATTACTGAAAGTAAAAAGCGATTCGGGCCTGACGGAAAGTTTTTTTATGAAAAGCATAAGATTTTTTTATATAAAGAGGATTTCGAAAAATTTGCTGATGGCTTTGCCGAAGCAATTGAGTATATAAAAGAGTATTCTCCTGTAATTGAAAATCACCATAGCGATGGTGAAAATTCATCAGCATCCACGTCATCTTCTTCAGATGTAAGTTTTGAAGATCTGGGAAATTAATAAAAAGAAAACAGCGAAAACTTTTTCGCTGTTTTCTTTTTCTCTAAATTTTATATAGAAACTTAACTGAAATTATTTTCTATTTTACTTTAACTTTTTTTAATATCAATTGGGATTATTAATTTAAAGCTTATATTTCTTCCCATATTGTAAATACCGGTTCTTCCGGTATAATTATTAGGGTAATTATCAAAATATTTTAATCTACTCATATTACTTTGGTAAGCTGCATCAGCTAAATTGTTTCCGGAAATATTAAATACAAAAAGCACGTTTCCTTTTTTATTGACAACATTTGCACCAATTCCCGCATTCAATAAAGTGTATCCCGGAGTTTTTGTTTCAGTATTATAAGCTGAAAAAAAACGATCTTGTGTTGCATAATATTGTAAACCAATTTTGATGAATATAGAAGAAAAACAGCCTATCTTTTTTCTGAAGTCGGCACGCAATTCTGAATTTGTATGAAACGGTGGAATGTATGGAAGGTATTTTGTACTATCAGTAATGCGAGAACCATTGCCTCCTAAATTATTTGCATAAACTAAAGATGCTGTATTTTCGAAATGCAACCAATCGAGTGGATGTGGGTGAATATCAAAACTAAATTCGCCACCATACAATTGTGCTTTAGTTTGTCTAAACTTAAAGACAGGATAATTATTTCCTGCTTGAGCAAAGGTAGAATCTCCGCCATGTAAGCTTACTAATTTTTCGTTGTAAATATAATTCTCAATCACATTATTAAATACTTCAATGCTTCCGGAAATATGTTCACTCCCAAAAAATAATCCGATATCTTCTTGCAAACTAAATTCCGGTTTAAAATTGGCGTCTCCTAACTGTTCAAAGCCTGTGCCGGGGTGTACGCCTTTTGCAGAGATTTCGGCAATATTGGGCGAGCGATATCCTCGCGCTACATTTGCCTTTAAACAAAAGTTATCAGTAAAATTATAAGTAGTACCAAAACTTCCGCTAAAACCAGAAAATGTATGTTTATAAAAATCAAATTGTTTTACAACATTAGTATCCGATTTATTATAGGCTGTTTGCATATCAAAGCCGGTTGTTGGATTTGGTTTTGTAAACATCGAATCATTTTGAAATGAACGAATATCATAACGTACACCTCCGGCAATATCAAGTTTACCAATTGATTTTTTTGTGTAAGCAAATGGCCCAGCATCCAAAGAACGATAATCAGGAATTACAAATTCGGTTGCTCCATTATTTTTATTTTGTTGGTACATCCCATTTACACCAAACATAGTTTCCCAACCATTTAATGTAGGTAATGAAAATTTAAAATCATAAGTGTAGGTGTTTAAAATTAAATTAAGTCCTGCCAAATCGGGATAAAGCGGATGACTAAATTCTCTTCTTGCACTTTGCTGAAAACCAAATTTTACACTGAGTTTGCTTTGACCCAAAATAAAATTATTGGAAGAGTAAATTCTGTAATGTTGTACCCGTTGATGAATAATAGCAATGTTATATGAATTTAAATCGGCATTGCTTACAATAGGTCTCAAGGTATCTTCTTCACTTATTTGTTTTGTGAATTTTCGTGTAGCCGAATCGCGGCTACCATCCGGAATTTCTTGTTGATTATCATACAAAGTAAAATTTAAATGTGAGTAGCCCCACGATTTATTTAAACCTAAATATGCATTTAAATCTGTTTCCTTATACTTGGTACCATAAACTCGTCCGTCGAATTTATTTTGATAATCTGCTGCTTGTTTTTGCGAACCTCTGAATCCCCAGACAAATCCTTTTTGATTTCCGGCCAGTGCAACTGAGTTTGCAATTTGTTTGTTGTTGGTTTGATAATTACTTGTTAGCGAACCTTTGATTGTTCCTTCCGGTGCTGTATTTGCAGGAATTAAATTTACAACTCCTGCTAAAGCGTCGCTCCCATAAATTAAACTGGCCGGTCCTTTAATCACTTCAATTCTATCAACGAGATATTGATCAACTTCAATGCCATGCTCGTCCCCCCACTGTTGCCCATCTTGTCGCACACCATCAAATAAAGTGAGAATACGATTAAATCCTAAACCACGAATGTATGGCTTAGAAACATTTGGGCCGGTACTAACAGCATTAATACCGGGAATTTTAATGAGCGCGTCAATAATATTTGTTGCACTATTTTGCTGTAAATATTTTTGATCAATTGAAACCATCGGCACAGGATTTCTTTTTATTTCGGTAGCGTGAGATGTTCCGGTAACTACAACTTCATCTGCTTCGATGGCAGATTCTTCCATTTCAATATCGAAGTTTTGTGTGGTTGCCAAATCAATTAGTTTCACAAAAGTTTTATAACCAAGGAACTTTACCTGCATCAATGTTTTTATTTTTGGTAAGTTATTTATTTGGTATGAGCCATCATCATTTGAAGCAACACCTGTTTTTAAATCGGGGAAATAAATAATAGCTCCCGGAAGACTTTCTTTTGTTGTTTTACTTTTTACAGATCCTTTTAAACTGTTTTGACTATGAATTTGAATGCATTGAAATAATATAATGCATAGAAAAAATATTTTTTTCATTTCTTGTTTGATTAATTAATAATTAAATAAACTGTAATTTTTTTTACAGTCTTAAAGATTAACTAAAACAAGGAGGTCCTCTTGAGTAAGAATGAAAGGTATGTTGAGAAACAAGTTCTGATTCTGATTTTTTATGATCAGTACTTTTAACAAAGTAATATAAGCTTAACCGGTTTTGATTTAGGGCTTTATTTTTTCTGTCTTTTAGATATTTACATAAAAAACAGTCGTGTGTTTTGTTTGTAATATGTTGATGAGAGCCGTTACAACTTGCACTTTCTTCTTGATGTACAATGTAACGGTGACATGCATCTTTTTCATCGTCTGAAGTACAGGTCTCAGTTTTTATGTGATGCTCTTCGAATAAATGAACCCAACTGGAAAACGAATTAAAAGTAAAAACAAAAGCCAATACAACTTGTATAGTTGCATAAAAGAATATTTTTATATTTTTCTTAAGAGCCATGTATAAGATATGCAAAACTACGCTTAATTTTTCTAAATTATTTTAAATATATAGGTTTAACATTTTAATTTATCTGAAATAACGCAATCTGATTCTGTGCAGTGTAGGTTTAATTAAAACCGGAGTTGGATTAACAATTAGCCTCCTATTTTTTTATTATATTTGTTTATATCACTTTGCTTTGAGGAATTCAAAAAGAAATATTTTAGTTTTAGTTTTTTTTCTGATTTTCAGAGTAACTAATTTTGCACAAGTAAATAAACCACTCCACGAGCCGCCAATAATTAATTTTCAACCAAATGGATTATGCTATAACAGTACAACTTCGTTTGTTAATTTAACTCTCTCCACAGCGCCAACAAGTTATACCTGGACAATCTATCAGCAAGGCATACCTGCACCAATATTCAAATCAAACCAAACAGATATAAGTATTCGATTTCCTATTATCACAACATATACTGTGCAATTAGAAGCTCAGAATACTTATTATGCAGTATTCTCCAAGGTTTTTATAATTGATTCAGTTTTAACTGTTGATTTTGATTATTCAGGATGCCAAAGTTTTTTTATAAATTATAGTACTTGTGCAGACTCGTACTTTTGGGATTTTGGAGATTCAACTTATTCAACACAAAAAGCTCCGTCTCACTATTATAAATACTATGGAAATTTTACAACGAAGATGGTTGCAAAATCGGGAAGTAAATCAGACTCGATTTATAAGAGCTTTCTTGCTTTTCCTAATTCTTTGAGTGGAGATTTTACTTATCATGTTAATAGGGACACAATTAATGTTTTAGCGGTAGATACTGCGGGCGCCGGAAGTTATGGGTTTAATTGGAATTGGGGAGACGGAACCACTTCTATAATTTATGGATATAGTGGAGCAAAACAAAAACATATCTATCAAAAAATTGGCAGAGATACAACTTATAATGTTTCGTTATGGATTAAAACTTTATGTAATGATGGGCAGCATGGATATAATGTTACTATTAAGGATACAACAATAATAACAGGTACTTCTGTTTATCCCAACCCGATGTTGGATGGAAATATTTTAAAAATTTTAACTGATCGCCCTAAAGAAATAAATTCATTGAGTGTTTTAAATTACGTTGGTCAACCTGTTACTTTATATCAGATAACGCAAAAACAAACGGGAATGGATATTGATTTCACTGATCTCCCAATTGGTGTTTATTTTTTAAGGTTTAAAGTAGGAAATGATTTGAAGAGTTATAAGGTTATTAGAAGGTAGAGTTTGAATCGAGTGTGCAGTAAGCTGCATGTGGGTTGTACTCTCCCGTCCTTGCTGACACCCTCTCCAGGAGAGGAATAGGGTCAATGTCTAGTTTCATACTATTTAATAACTTCAAATGTTTTAAATGAGAATAATCTCTTTCGGAAAATTATCCTCCTCCCGGAGGAGGTGTCAGCTCACTGACGGAGGAGGAAAAGAAAACACTGTTTATTATTTTATTCGCTTCTCGACTCCACTCGAAGTGACAGTTTACTGGTTATTAAAATATTCAAAAACCAATTTCGCTTTTGCAGCACCAACAACTTCAGTTAAAATTTCCAAACTGGCTTCTTTTATATTTTGAATTGATTTTAATTCAACCAATAATTTTTGCGCAGTTTTTTCGCTGATGCCTTTTATTTCGCTGAGTTCCGATTTAAAAGTTTCTCTGCTTCGTTTATTACGATGATGTGTGATCCCAAAACGATGCGCTTCATCACGAATTTGTTGAATTATTTTTAAAGTCTCGCTGCGCTTGTCTAAATACAATGGAATAGAATCTCCCGGAAAATAAATTTCTTCTAATCGTTTTGCTATGCCTATGATCGCGACTTTACCAATTAGTTTTAATTTTCGCAAACTATTTACAGCGGCGCTTAACTGACCTTTACCACCGTCGATCACGATCAATTGAGGCATTGGTTGCTTTTCTTCAATTACTCGCGAATATCTTCTGTAAATAATTTCTTCCATAGTTGCAAAGTCGTCCGCACCTTCAACTGTCTTTACATTAAAATGTCGGTATTCTTTTTTTGCAGGTTTGCCATCAATAAAAACCGGCATGGCACTCACGGCAAAACTTCCCTGAATATTACTGTTATCAAACCCTTCAATGCGTCGCGGCTCTTCTTTCATCCGCAGATCTTTCATCATTTGCTGCATGATCCTACTGGTATGCCTTTCAGGATCTGTCAATGCAATTTGCGTTTCGCGTTCGCGCTTAAATTCCATCGCGTTTCTGTAGCAGAGATCAAGCAATTTTTTCTTGTCGCCAATTTTAGGAATATAATAAGTACTTCCTGATAATTCTATTTGTGGTTCAAATGGTAAAATAATTTCTTTACTGTTTGAACTAAATCTATTTCGAATTTCAATAATAGCAAACATTAAAAGATCTTCATCACTTTCTTCTATTTTTTTGCGAAGTTCAATAGTCTGACTTTGTATAATAGTACCATTCACAATTTTAAAATAAGTTACGTAAGCGCTTTTATCATCACTGATAATATTAAATACATCTGTATCTGTAATCGTAGGATGAACAATGGTTGATTTACTTTGAAATGCATCCAACATATCAATACGCTGCCGAATCTCCTCTGCTTGCTCAAATTTTAATTCGTCAGAGAGTGATTTCATTTCTGTTTTCAAATCTCTGATCGCAAATTGAATATCGCCTTTAATAATTTCTTTGATCTCTTTAATATTCCGATTATAATCTTCTTCTGATTGATAAGCTACACAAGGTGCTTTACATTTTCCAATATGATATTCTAAACAAGGTCTGAATTTTTTTTTGTCAATATTTTCTTGCTTTAAATCATAAGTACAATTCCGTATCGGATATAATTGTCTTATCAAATCCAGCAGATTGCGCATCACTTTTACGTTTGCATAAGGACCATAATAGTCAGACCCATCTTTTATTTTTTTCCGTGTATAAAAAATTCTTGGAAATCGCTCGTTTTTAATGATGATCCAAGGATATGTTTTGTCATCTCTTAAATTAATATTGTATTTAGGTTTTAAGCTTTTAATTAAATTATTTTCGAGTAAAAGCGCATCCAATTCGGTTTCAACCTTAATACTTTTAATGTCGTTTATTTTTTTAACCATCAAATTTAAACGAGCGGTATCATGATCTTTGTTAAAATAACTACTCACTCTTTTCTTTAAATTCTTTGCTTTTCCAACATATAATAAATTGTTGTCTTTATCATAATATTGATACACACCGGGGGTTTCGGGTAAAACCTGAATAAGAGTGGCAATATGGCTTGGGAAGTCTTCTAACACCCTATAAAGTTATTAAATTGTTTAGATTGTAAGAGCGTGTTTAAAATTTATCTTAAAATCTGTTTATGCGTCTTTTTGGCTTCAACTTCGTTGGATTTTTCGCAATAATTGGTCTCACTATTGCTACAAAGTCTGCCTAGTTTCGCTCAAAAATACACAATAAACAAAAGTCAATATAAATTTAAACAAGCTCTAAGAATGTTTCTTTTAGGTAATTTATTAATATATTTACTAGATAAAATTTATAGAAATGAAAAAATTGTTGATTCTATGTGTTTGTTTCGCGTATAGTGTTTCTGCACAAACAAGCTTAAAACCTGAAGATAATTTACCATTAGACCCAAAAGTTAAAACAGGCAAATTAAAAAATGGCTTAACTTATTATATAGAGCATAACACAAAACCGGAAAATAGAGCTGAATTACGTTTAGCTGTGAATGCGGGTAGCACTATGGAAAATGATGATCAACAAGGTTTGGCCCATTTTGTAGAACACATGGCGTTTAATGGCTCTAAGAATTTTAAGAAAAACGATCTTGTAAATTATTTAGAGAGTATTGGTACAAAATTTGGTCCGGATTTAAATGCATATACAAGTTTTGATGAAACGGTTTACATGTTGCAAATACCAACTGATAAAAAAGATATCGTTGAAAAGGGTTTATTGATTTTAAAAGACTGGTCGCATAATTTAAGTTTTGATAGTGTTGAAATAGAAAAAGAACGCGGTGTAGTACTAGAGGAGTGGCGTTTAGGACAAGGAGCTATGGAACGTATGAACAGAAAAACATGGCCGGTAATGTTCAAAGATTCCCGTTATGCAAATCGCTTACCAATTGGAAAACCTGAAATTTTAAAGAATTGCAAACAAAGTTTATTAAAACAGTTTTACAAAGATTGGTACAGAACAGATTTACAAGCCATCATAGTTGTGGGTGATGTAGATGTAAATGAAATGGAAAAAAAGATTATTGATATGTTCTCTGATATTCCTGCAGCTGTTAACCCTAAACCAATTATGAAATGGCCGGTGCCTGATCAAAAAGATTTTAGAGTTGCAGTTGCAAGTGATAAAGAATCGCCATACAACTTGGTTCAAATTGCTTATATGCAAAAAGAAAATACGGTAACAAAAACATATGCAGATTATAAGCAAGGCATTTTGCAGAGTCTATATAACGGGATGATCAATTCGAGATTAAGCGAATTAACCAAGCAAAGTAATCCTCCATTTATGTTTGCGTATAGCGGTTATTTCTCAATGGTACGGAGCAAGGCCAGTTACGGAAGTTTTGCGGTTACATCAAATGGAAAAGAAATAAATGCATTAAAAGCAGTTATCACAGAAAATGAACGTGTGAAAAGATTTGGTTTTAATCAGTCTGAATTAGATCGTCAGAAAAAACAAGTGTTGACGAATATGGAGAATCAATATAATGAACGCGACAAAACTGAATCAAAACAAATAGTGACTCAATTAGTCTATTATTTTTTAACGGGTGAAGCAGTACCTGGAATCGAAAATGATTTTGCATACAATAAAGATCTTTTACCAAAAATAAATATTTCAGAAGTAAACGATTTGGCGAAAAAATGGATCAGTAACAATGGTGAAAATGCAGTTTCTATTATGATGTTGGCAGAGAATGAAAAAAACAAACTGCCGGTTGAAGAGTCGGTTAAAACTGCATTTAGCGACGCACAAAGCAATAAAGATATTAAGCCTTACGATGATAAAGTAGTAAACGAACTATTAGTGGCTAAAAAACCAACACCTCAAAAAGTATTTAAAACTGTCGATAGAGGGTATGGAGTGACCGAGTGGACACTTGGAAATGGAGTGAAAGTTTTATTAAAGCCAACAGCTTTTAAAAATGATGAGATTGAATTTACTGCACAAAGTTTTGGAGGAACGTCTTTGTATGATGAGAAAGACCAATTGAATGCTGATTTTTCAAATAGTGTACAAGACGAATCCGGATATGGAAAATTTGATGCCATAGCACTTGAAAAATATCTGCAAGATAAAACTGCAAGTGTTCGAACAGGAGTTGGAATGTATGATGAAAATTTATCCGGAAGCTCTAATAAAAAAGATCTGGAAACGATGATGCAATTAATTTATTTAGCATTTACAAAACCAAGAAAAGATTCTGTTGCTTTTATTTCAACTATTGAAAAACAAAAAGCATTTATTCAAAATAGAGGTAACGATCCTGATCAAGTGTTTAGAGATTCTATTTCTTGTTTTATGAGTGGATATCATTATACTTCGCTTCCAACAACAGAAGCTGATTTAAAGAAAGTGGATCAAAAAAGATGTAATCAAATATTTAAAGAACGTTTTTCTGATCCTGCTGATTTTACTTTTATTTTTGTTGGAAGTTTTACGTTGGATTCTATTAAGCCTTTAATTGAATCTTATATCGGTGGAATTTCAGCAAGTTCTAAACCTGAACAACGAAGAGATCTAGGTATAAAATCGGCAAAAGGTAAAGCAAACAAAGTTTATAAAAAAGGAAATGAGCCAAGAAGTAGAGTTAATTTAACGTGGACAAACACTTTTGAATTTACCCGCAAAAATAGATTTGAAGTAAATGCTTTAATGAAATTATTGAATATTAAATTAAGAGAGAATTTGCGTGAAGATAAAGGTGGTGTTTATGGTGTAGGTATTTATCCTAACATAAGTAATTTCCCGAAACCTGCATTGCAGATTACATGTAGCTTTGCATGTGCACCTGATAATGTTGCTAAATTAGTAAGTGCTGCAATTGATGAGATCAATGATGTAAAAAAGAACGGTTGCAATGATGAAAACTTAACTAAAGTAAAAGAAGGTTTCTTAAAAGAACGTGAAACCCAATTGAAAGAAAATAATTTTTGGTTGTATTATATTTCTGGTGTTGAAGCTAATAAAGAAAATTTAGCAGATATTGATTTATACAATACTTGGGTAAAGGATTTGAAAAAAGAGGATTTCAAAACTTTTGCAAATAAATATATATTAGATTCTGAATTAAAACAATTTGTTTTGAATCCGGAAAAATAAGCCCTGGAAATAGAATTTGAAAATAAAACAATTCTTGTAGCTCCTTTAGACTGGGGATTGGGACATGCCACACGGTGTGTCCCAATTATTAAGGCTTTATTAATAAAGAACAATACAATTATTTTAGGTTGCACTTCTTTAACCGAAAAAATATTGAATGACGAATTCTCTCAATTAGAAAAAATTTATTTGCCCGAGTATAATGTTGCTTACAGTAATATTTTGCCTCTTTGGTTTAAGCTCTTATTGCAATTTCCTCATATCAATTCTGTTATTAAAGCTGAAAATAAATTAGTACAAAAGCTAGTCAATTCAAGAAAAATTGATGTGGTGATAAGCGACAATCGTTTTGGTATGTACAACTCTAAAGTACAAAGTATTATCATTAGTCATCAGTTAAATTTAAAAACACCTTTTTTAAATGGTCTTTTACGGGAAATGAACGCGAAGTTAATGAGCAAGTTCGGTGAAGTTTGGGTTCCTGATTTTGAAGATAAATCAAAGAAATTAGCAGGGGAATTGAGTGAGAATAAATTCGGATTTAACTGTAAATATATTGGTCTGATAAGCAGATTAGAAAAAGTAAATTCTGAAATAAAATATGACTATTTATTTTTGTTATCCGGCCCGGAACCTTCTCAAACATATTTATTAAATGCAATTATTTCAAAAATTAAAAGTATTTCAAATAAAAAATTTGTTATCGTTTCAAGTTCTAATTCAAAAACAGAAACAAATTCAAATATTACCTTGGCTATATTACCCAATGCAAAACAACTAGCTGAACTAATTTCTCAAGCGAAAACAATAGTATGCAGAAGCGGATATAGCACCCTGATGGATATGTATTTGTTGGAGAAAGAAAAATTAATTCTAATTCCAACAAAAGGACAAACAGAACAAGAATATTTAGCTGAATTTTGGAAAGAGAAATTTAGTGCTGTAATCTTAAAGGAAACAGAGATAAATCAATACCAGTTTTAAAATTCTAAGAAGATAATCACGGAAAAAGCACTCAAATTAAAAATGACATGGGTTTAATTCTCAAACCTATAATGCGTATAATCTTTTAAGATCGTATTTAAAAAATCAAAGTCTTTTTCTTTTGATTCTTCAATTCCTAATTTTGTTTTTATTTTTTTCGCTAATTGAGAAATATGTTGTGGCTGGTTTTGCTTGATACTAAACTCTAAAACTTCTTTAATTAAGTTCGCTTCTTTATCACTTAATAACATTACTTGCTCATATACTATTTGATAGTCACTTTTTTGCTGATATAAAATTGTATCCCTTAACGAAATATTCGAATTTAATTTAATTACAGTAGTAGCAGCTGCAATGTCGCCTAGGCGCTGACTTTTTTCACTTGCTGCAATGGTAATAATTGCAACAACCGGACTAAACACTGTGACGTCAATCAATCGTAACATAGAACGAATTAAATAAGAGCCAAAATTAGGTTGTGTACCATCTAATTTAACTACTTTAATTTTTGCGATTTTTTTCCCGAAACTTTGTCCGTTTAAAAACGTTTCGCAAAGCAAATGATAAAGCATGGCCGGCAACATAAATAGAATCATAATCCCATACATAATGGCATTATAGTTTTCTGTTTTTTCATAATCTTTGGAATAATGACTACGACTGATAACGAATTCGTAAAAAAGAAAGTAAACAAGAAAAAAATAGGCATTAACAAATATAACGTCTAATACTCCCGCCAAAATACGGTAACCAATACCGGCAGGCTCGTACGAAAGTTCAACATTTTGTGTAGTATTTATCTGAATCTGTTCCAAAGTTTGATTTGAATATACCCTATAAATATATATATTTATATCTACTTATTTAAGATTTAGGTTTAATTGATTATCCATGAAAGAGATCACATTTTTAAAGCAAAACGAAAAAAAATGGGTGGAGTGTGAAGAGAAATTAAATAAAAAAGATAAGATGAATCCTGCTGAGTTAACCGATATGTTTGTTGAACTTACAGATGATCTCGCTTATGCCAATACAAATTACCCTCAAACGCGAACTCAGGCTTATGTAAATAGTTTGGCCTCAAAAGTTCATCATTTGGTTTATAAAAACAGAAAGGAAAAAGGGAATCGGTTTGTGAGTTTTTATGTTTATGAATTACCAATGTTTTTTGCCAGATATCACAAACAGTTATTTTATTCTTTTTTGATTTTTGGATTAGCGGTTTTTCTGGGCTCGATTTCTCAAATTTATGACGATAGTTTTGTACGATTGATACTTGGTGATATGTATGTTGATTCCACAATAGATCGTATCAAGCATGGAGATGCACTGGGAATTTATGGGGAGGAAAATCAATTTCTGATGTTTGTGTATATTACAATTAATAATATTCGTGTTTCTTTTATTGCATTTGTTTTTGGTTTATGTACTGCTTTTGGAACCTCTTTTTTTCTGGTTTATAATGGCATTATGTTAGGCTGTTTTTTTACTTTATTTTATCAATACAATATATTGGGTCAGGCAATGAAAGTCGTTTGGATTCATGGAACATTAGAGATCTCAGCCATCGTATTAGCGGGTTGTGCCGGAATAGTTCTAGGTAATAGTTTTATTTTTCCGAAAACGTTAACACGCGTTGAAGCATTTAAAAATGCCACTAAAGATGGATTGAAAATTATTTTAGGTTTAGTTCCAATTTTCATGGTTGCCGGTTTTTTTGAAAGTTTTGTGACGAGATATACGCATATGGATATAGCTTTGTCGTTGACAATTATTATTCTTTCATTCGCTTTTATTATTTTCTATTTTATTTTTCTTCCGGTCTATTTTAAACGAAAACATAAATTATTACTATGACAAAAAAGATTTATTATAAAAAGGTAAGGGATTTCGGTGAAATTTTTGGAGACACTTTTCTGTATTTAAAATTAAATTTTAAATCTTTTTTTGGAGTTATTTTGGCTTTGGCCGGACCGTTTTTTTTATTGAACAGCATCGCGAGTTCATTCCTATTAAAATTTTCGTTTGCTAGTTTAACCGGTAATCCAAACGCACTTCAAATGTTGAGTAATATGGCTGTGCCTTTAACATGCATCATCTTTTTTTCAATTATTGGTTCGTCTGTTTATAACACAGTTGTCAATGAACATCAATTGGCAAATGAGGAATTACAAATGGATGAAAAGCCAAGTATTGGTTTAATTGGAAAGAGATTCTTTGGTTCTTATTGGAGAAATTTGGGTGTGATGTTCCTTGTTTTATTTGCAATTATCATTAGCTATATTTTATTGGCTTTGGTGGGAGGATTGATGATTTTGGCTTTGAAGAGTATTGGATTTATAGGTATATTTTTATTGGTTATTTTCTTTCTCCTTTTATTTTTTATTATCCTTCCAATATTTTTTTACTTAATAGTTGCAATTGTTTTTACTAGTCAAAGACATAAATTAAACTTTTTTAAAGCAACTCGGCTTGTTATTAAATACTTGAGAGGTAATTTTTGGATGACTTGGTTGATTTCCTTTGTTGGCGGTTTATGTACATATATTTTAATAGCACTTGCTTATATTCCGGTTTATGTTTTAATGTTCGTGAGTTTAATATCCAGGAGTAAGATGGATGGTTTGAATGCGGTTAATAATATTCAAAATGAGGTTCCGATTTATGTAACAGTTATTACTTCAGTTGTTGGTCTTCTCATAATTTGTATCTCAACAATTTATTTGGTGATGATGAATTTACAGTGTTCTAGTAATGAAGAAAAGCTGGAAGGTAAAAGCATCTTAGAAAAAATTGAAAATATTTAATTATTAAACTTTCCTCTCTGAAATATTTGCTCCTTTTATTTTGCTTTAATTTAAGTTTGGCTTCTCCTTACGTTAAAGACTCTTTGAAAAAAGAAGTAACTCTTTTAATTGACTCTTCCATTATTGAAGTCAAAAAACCTGATTCATTGATTGAGAAAAAATTATTTTCAGAGGATCAGTTACAATATAAAACAAATGTAAAATATGAAGCAGGTATTTTAGAACGATTTATGGATTGGTTGTCTGAATTAATTTTTGGAAACAATAACTACGAAAATATTTATTTAACACGCCAAATTATTTTGTGGACTGTAATTATTATTTCTATTGGGGTGGTGATTTGGCTTTTGTTGAGAAGTGACTTTAGTAAATTGGTTAGGCCGGAAAGTAAATTGACCACCTTTAATTTTAATGAAATCACAGAAGATTTAAGTACAATCAATTTCGATAAAATGATTGAAGAAGCTTTTCAGAATGGTGATTACAGATTAGCAATCAGATGGTACTATTTAAGGACATTATTTGTTTTGGAAAAAGGGAAGTATTTAGTGTTTCAACCTTCTAAAACAAATATTGATTATAAAAATGATCTCAAAAAAACGAATTTCCAAAATGAATTTATGGCGCTCAGTAAGATCTATGAATATGTTTGGTACGGAAAATTTGAAATTGATCTGACGAAGTATAATGATTTTAAAAAAGAGTTTAATTCATTTGATAGTTTAGTAAATGTTCAAGGGCAACAATAAATATATCTGGATATTCATTGGCATGTTTGTGCTAATTGTGCTTGTGCAGTACTTTTTGCCAAAACCTGTAAATTGGCAACGAACCTATTCTTACAAAGACAAAAATCCATTTGGTACATATGCGATAAATAATTTATTAGAACCAACTTTCTGTAAAGAATCCAGCGTAAACAAAACTACTTTATATAACTTGTCAAATAAGGATAGTGGGAAAACAAAAACGCTCATATTAATAAATGATATTGTTAATATAAGTAAGCCGGATCTAAAAACACTTTATGATTTTATTTCAAATGGAAATTCAGTCTTTATATCCGCTAATAGGTTTGAAGGAATAGTAGCCGATACATTTCATTTAAGAACGAATGAAGATTTTTTTAATTACTACTTAAATAAAGATTCAGCCATTAAAACACCCGGGGTAAATGTCAAATTTAATGCGATTAATTTGAACAAGAAAACATACAACTACTCAAGGTTGTGTTATGATTTTTACTTCAGAAATTATGATAGCACAAAATTCACTTCGTATTCTGTTACCACGGATAATAAGGCTGTTCTTATTAAAGCAAATATTGGTAAAGGAAAATTATTTTTGATGAGTATGCCGGATGTGTTCACTAATTATTTTATTGTAAAGCAACCGAATAGAACTTATGCATATGGAATTTTGTCTCTTATTACTCAAAATAGCAAAGTGATAATTTGGGATGAGTATTACAAAGCGTTTAATAAAAATACAGATTCAATGTTCAAATTTATATTTGATAGCGATGCTTTATATTCTGCTTATTTATTAATGATTTTATCTCTTATTGTTTACATGGTTTTTGATGGCAGACGAAGACAAAGAGCAATTCCGATATTAGAACCTGTAAAAAATACTACATTAGAATTCGTGAATGTAGTAAGTCATGTTTACTTTAGTAGCGAGAATCATAAGTATATTGCTGAAGAAAGAGTAAAATATTTTTACGATAATATTAGAAAACGTTTTCAGGTAAGTACAAACGAATTGAATGAGAATTTCTTTTTACAAATAAGCGAATTAAGCGGCTATGATTTAAAATTGATTAAACAATTATTTATGTATTGTGAAAGATTGAAACAATCAATAAGTGCTTCTGAATATGACCTCATAGAACTCAACCGACAAATAACAAATTTTAATAATAAAAGTTTAAGATAAAAATATGGAAAATCAATTTACAAATCGTTTAGATCTAACCGAGTTATCAAAGCACATAACTGAAGTTAAACAAGAAATAGGAAAGTATGTAAAAGGTCAACATCAAATGATTGATCTGCTCGTGATTGCTTTGTTAGCAGACGGACACGTTTTAATTGAAGGTGTGCCGGGTGTTGCTAAAACATTAACTGCAAAGTTAATGGCGCGTAGTATTCATGCCTCGTTTAAACGTATTCAATTTACGCCTGATCTGATGCCAAGTGATATTATTGGCACATCAATGTTCAATGTAAAAACAAGTGATTTCGAATTTAAAAGAGGACCGTTGTTTGCGAATATTATTTTAACTGATGAAATAAACCGATCACCTGCAAAAACACAAGCTGCCTTATTCGAAGCTATGGAAGAACGACAAATCACTGTTGACGGAACAACGCATAAATTGGAGGATCCATTTATGGTGTTGGCAACTCAGAACCCGATTGAGCAAGAAGGAACATACCGTTTACCGGAGGCGCAGTTAGACCGTTTTTTATTTAAGATTGCTGTCGGCTATCCGGCTATTGAAGATGAAACCGAAATGCTGACAAGCTTTCAAAATCAAACAAATGTTATTGATTTTTCTAAAGTGAAATATTCTTTAACGCCAGAAGTTCTGCATCAATTAAAAATACTTGTGTCAAAAGTTTTAGTTGAGGAGAATTTAATAAAATATATTGCTCAAGTTGTTTCATCAACTCGTAAAAATCCGAATCTATATTTAGGTGCATCGCCAAGAGCTTCCATTGCTATATTAAATGCTGCCAAGGCTTCGGCTGCAATTCAGAATAGAGATTTTGTTACACCGGATGATATTAAGTATGTTGCCATTCCTGTCATGCGTCACCGGGTTGCATTAACTCCTGAAAAAGAAATGGAAGGCATTAGTGTGGATACAGTTATTCAACAGTTAATTGATAAAATAGAAGTACCAAGATAGTGTTCAAAAAGATTTGGAATATATTTAAACAAGTGAGACCAACTAACCGATCTTATTGGATCGTGTTTATGTTGATCTTATTGTTTATTTCAGCATTTAATTTTAAAGTGCTGTATAATCCTGCCGTAATTTGTTTATGGGTGTTACTTGTTTTGTGTGTGATCGATGGATTTCTTTTACTGAAACATCAGCAACCTATCAATGCCTGGCGTGTTCCTAAACATTTGCGTTTAAGTAATGGAGATATAAATGATCTTACGTTGAATGTTCAAAATTTTTATCCCTTCGAAGTTAAAATCGATATCATTGATGAATTACCTTTTCAATTTCAGATCCGGGATTTTAATATTAGCGCAACTTTAAAATCTGAGGAGAAAAAAACGTTCAATTATCAACTGAAACCGACTGAAAGAGGCGAATATGATTTTGGTAAAATCAATTTATTTATCAAATCAAAATTGGGATTAGTAGAAAGGCATTTAAAAATTGAATCACCTTTTATGATGCAATGTTATCCGTCGTTCATCAGATTACGCCAATTTGAACTCCTAGCGATTAGTAATCGATTGACAGATATTGGTATTAAGCGGATGCGAAGGATTGGAAATAGCACTGAGTTTGAACAAATAAAAGAATACGTAAATGGAGATGATATTCGTACAATAAATTGGAAAGCTACTGCGAGGAAAAATCAATTGATGGTTAATCATTATAGAGATGAACGTTCGCAACATGTGTATTGTATTATTGATATGGGTCGGGTAATGAAAATGCCTTTTGATGGTTTAAAATTATTGGATTATGCAATCAATACATCGTTGGTGATAGATCACGTGGCCTGGATTAAACAAGATAAACCTGGCGTTATTGGTTTTACGAATAAAATTGATTTTAAAGTTAAGGCAGATAACAGAGGCAATCAATTGTTACGGATTCAGGAAGCTTTATATAATGCAAAAACAAATTTTTTAGAGAGTAGTTATGAAGTTCTTTTTTCTCATGTCCGTCAGAAAATTACACAAAGAAGTTTATTGTTATTGTTCACCAATTTTGAAACGGCGAATGCATTAAGAAGGCAATTGAAATATCTGCGAAAAATTTCTTCGCAACATGTATTGGTTGTAATCTTTTTTGAAAATACTGAACTGAAGGATTTGCTTTCTGCAAAACCGAAATCAACTTTCGATATCTACGAGCAAACTATTGCCCAAAAATTTGATTACGAAAAAAGACAGATCACCAAAGAACTGCAACAATACGGTATTCTGAGTATTTATTCTACTCCGGAAAAACTCACTATTAATTCTCTCAATAAATATTTAGAAATAAAAACGAGAGGGTTGATTTGATCCTCAAATTTATTTTCTTAGTTGATGTCAGTTCGAGCGCGAGTCGAGAACAACTGCCAAAAGTTTATATGGATCATTAACCGCAACACTGTGTGTAGTAACCGCAGAGTACGCAAAGAAAAAGACGCAGAGGTCACGGAGAATGTTTGCCACATCGAGCGGCAGTCGAGAAGATAAAAGAAATAAACTGTGTTTTTTGTTTCCTCCTCCGTCCTTTCGGACACCTCCCCCAAGGGAGGATAGGGTTAACGCCTAGCTTCGCATTATTTGAAAACGAAGATTTTTTTTGGAAAATAAATTCATTCGGAGGGCTATCCTCCTCATGGAGGAGAAAAACTAAAACCATCCGTTAAGAGTATTTCTAAGTCTTGTCAAAAAACCGATTTATCAACTATCGGCTCATACGATTGTAAACTCAGATCATCAATATAAATTGTATTTTTTCCTTTATTAGAAAACGCGACACAAATTACATCTTTAGTGCTTCTTAAATCATCCGGTGTTAAATAATAATACTCTAATTTGTTCCAAACATTTGGTTTAAAATTTGTTGAATTTAGTTTATAATCTTTTGGTTTAAAAATATAGCCTTTATGTTTTAGTTGTATTGTAAAAGTGGCGTCTAAGCTGTCTGCCGGATAAACAGAGTAAACCCAAACACTTGCTTTAATCCATGTATAAGATTTTTTTGTAAGCGTTTCATGTTTCACTTCTATGGAATATGAAGAAATAGTTTTTGGGTTTGTTCTTAAACTGTATTTGCCACTATGTTTTAGCGAATCACATAAAAATTTTGGATTAATATTTTCCTTTTCAAAATTAATTCCTTTCATGTAACTAAGACTATGTGTCACCGAATCTTCTTTTGTAAATACTTCAACGCCATTGTTGAATTTTCCTTTTAAAAGAAGGTTTGTTTGCGCTTGATTAGGATGATTGGTTTGAAAAAATGTAGAAAAATAATAGTCACGCGACATATTTGTTGAATCCAATATCCCTTCACTCATTTGCCACGATTGAAATAGATTAAAACCTATAAGAATAATCATGATCCGAAAGAAAACATATTTGAATTTATTTTTGAGAATATGATCTATCGCATATCCAAGAGGAATACAAAGTGTTGAATAACTTGCTATTAAAGCTCTGTTGCCAAAACAACTTCCGTACCACCAACATGACCAACTGGAAACAATGTATAAATTGATGAAAAAATAAATTGAAACACAGGCAAAAAGAATTTTGTTATCCTTGTATAATCGCCAAAGGCCATACATAGCAAGCAGCATTAATGGAGAATAAATAAACCATCCTTTTCTGAAACTAAAAAGGACTTTTAAAATATGAGGACTTGTAAATTCAAAACCTTCTCCCGGATTACCTGATCCATATGGGTTTATAAAGAAATGCCCCGAAGAATATTTCCAATAACCGAATTGAATAAATCCAATACCGATAATAATTAAAGTAAAAATTAAGATTTGTGTTTTATATTTTAATAGTAGAGCAATTTTATTATGCAGACTTTGTTTGTTTGTAATGCCATACATAACAGGAATAATAAGGCATATGATTTCTGAAGCGCGACAAAGTGCTGTTATGCCAATTGTTATCCCAAGTAATATAATATATTTAATGCTATATGTTTGATGCCACTTTATAGTGAGATAAAAAGTAATTGCATATAAGCTAAACAAGATATTGTGCGACATAGCACCTTGTCCATGAATAGCAACATGTAAAAAATAATTGGTGCCTATTCCAATACATAATAGAGTTAAAGCGCAAGCCCCATCTGATATAAAAAGGAGCAAGGTTTTTTTTATGAAATGTAAACCCACTAAAGTATAAAACAAACAACCATATAAAATACTCAATTGGTATGGCTGCGAAAAACCATCTGCTTTGTAAGAAGTATATGGGGCAATAAAGTCTGCAATAAAATAAAACGGCGCGTATAAAATTGATAAACCTATAGGATAACGCATAACCCAATTTCCATTGTCCCATTTTACGGCCTGATAAAAAGTTTCACTCGGATAGTAAATATTCATGAGTTTGTCGAGAGTGGCATAATCATGAATAGTAAGATCGTGGTACTTAAAAGATAAGGGAAGATACATGTAGTACCCAAATACGTCGTAAGCAAGAACATTATGTGGTGGATAAGCGATCACAAAAAAAGAAATGATCAACGCTAAACTATAAAAGCAAAAATCGGATATTTTGTGATCAGCTTGCATTTTTTACTGCATCCTTTGTTCTGATTATTACTTTAAGATAATCAATTTTCCGGAATAAATCTTGTCTTCAGAAATTGATTTCAAATAATAAGTTCCCGTTGGCAAAACTCCTAAATTTAATTTAATTTTTTCGGAAGAAATTTGTGTTTCTTCATGCAAAACTAATTTTCCAAACAAATCAAAAACATCAACAGATGATAAAGGACCATTTTTCATTTCAATAAAAACTATTCCGTCGTTACTTGGATTTGGATATAAAGTAAAATGAGAGTTTAAATCGTACGATATTGTATTTAATCCTGTTATTAATTGATTAAGTCCGCTAAATATTACGGTATCTATTCTATATGTCCCATTGTTACTCTCTGAATTGTAAGCATAAAAACGAAATGAAACAGAATTAGATACATTCCCAAAGGCTGAGCCTAAATTTATTGTAGAACCTTTTTCCTGTTTACCACTTGGAACAGTATAACTATCCAATGCCCAAAAAAACTGATCGCCAAATTGTAAGGAAAGATTTGAATTAGAAGGAGAAATACTTGCCGGCAAATTTACCGAATAAGAATCTAAACTACTTCTTACAGCCCAATGACGTGGACCTGTTGATGACCGCGAAATATTAAATGTGATAGAATTAAAAGTAATAGTTGAATTTGCCGCCGGTGTTAAAGTGACTTCATAATATCTTGTTGGGTCTAAAGAACCTATGAAATTAATATCATCTCCATTTGTTGCACCAATCCCCCAATCTTTAAAAGCAAATACACCACCTGCTTGTGGTGCTGATGTAAAACCTACAGCAGAAAAAGAACCAAATGTTAATCCGTTAGCTGTTGGCGGTGGAGTTGGATCTAATGTGCCGGTACTTGATGACCCTGATTGAACACCTGTGAAGTGATACATACCGCTAAAAGATTGAGAAAAAAGAACGGTGTGACTTAGTACAAAAGCAATAGAAAGTAATTTTTTAATCATGATAAATAGTTTTAATTTTATGCAAATTTAGTATTTGAATTAAGTATTAAGGATAAAATGTTACGACATCTCATAATTTTATTTATTTGTTTGATGTTTGGCCTGAAAATGGCAGGACAAAATGAGGCTGATGGATTAGTGAAATGGCTTACTATTAAAGAAGCACAAGCAAAAAACAAAGTAGTTCCAAAGCCTCTGATTATTGATTTTTATACCGATTGGTGTGGTTGGTGTAAACACATGATGAAAACTACATATTCAAATCCTATTTTGGCTGAATATATTAACACGAATTTTTACCCAATAAAATTTAATGCTGAAGGGAAAGATACGTTTGAATATAATGGAAAAGTTTACAAACCCATTTCCAATCAACCAAAAACCCCCCATGAATTTGCAATTAAAATGTTAGGTCAGCAATTAAGTTACCCTTCAACTTTATTCGTAACCAACAATTTTGAATTTAATTTAATGTCGCAAGGTTATTTGGAAGAAAAGAAAATAGAACCCATATTAGTTTTTATGGTGGAGAATGTTTGGAGAACAACTGTTTATGATGAGTTCGGAAAAAATTTCGCCAAAACATTTTATGACACCAATTTTAATAAAAAGCCGGTGAAGATATATACAATAGCGGAAGTGGAGAAACTACAAAAGAAAAAACCAAGAAAAGTTTTGGTGAATGTAACAAGTGGTTTTTGTAATTCGTGCAAAGTAATGAGTAAAACTACATTCATGGATAGTGCGATCGCAAAAATTGTAAATGAGAAATATTATTTGGTTGAATTTAATGCTGAGACTAATGATACTATTCTTTTTAAGAATGAAAAATTTACTAAAGGAATGGTAAATAATTTTCCGCTAAATGCATTTGCATTAAAAATTTCAAATAATCGTTTTTCGTTGCCAATGATTTGTGCGTTAGATGAACAACTAAATACGATTGATGTTTTGAATTTCTATTACTCACCTGAATTAATTAAGCCGGCTTTATTATTTTTTGGCGATAATCATTACAAAACAAAGAAGTGGCAGGATTACATTGCTGAGTATACTTCTAAAGCTGCTAAAACTCCGAAAAAATGAAGGGATCAACCATACATTATTTGAATTCGGGTTTGATCATTTTAAGTTGTATCATTTCTTTTTATGTGCCATTTGAATTATTTTTATTTGCTTATGGTGTTTTAGGTCCATTACATTATCTTACCGAAATTGGCTGGCTCCATAAAAAGAATTATTTCACAAAAGGTAAATATGATTATGTGGTTTTGGTAATCACCTGTGTTATTATGGTGTATTATAATTTTAATCCCCCAAAAAAAGGCTTGGGTATTATTCCTGATTTAATTGCGTTTGCCCTTTTTACTTCAATTGCATTTGTATTTATTAAAGATTGGTTATATAGGGCAATCGTAATTATACTTTCTGTTATTTCAATTGCCTATTTAAATGACGCAAATAATTATTTTATTTGGATCGGTATATTTTTACCAACTATAATTCATGTATTCATTTTCACCTGGTTGTTTATGTTATATGGCGTTTTAAAGGAGCGATCGGTGCCAGGTTTAATTTCGATAATTATATTAATAATTTGTTCTGTTTTAATTTTTATGATTCAACCGCAGAATTTATTTTATGAAGTAAGTGATTACACACGCAAGAGTTATGCTTTGTTTGGCGAATTAAATTACCGTATGATCAGTTTCTTTAATATGGAAAAAATTACGGATATGAAACAGATCTATACTTCTAATGCAGGATTTGTAGTTATGCGTTTTATTGCCTTTGCTTATACTTACCATTATTTAAATTGGTTTTCCAAAACTTCAGTTATTAAATGGCATCAGGTGCCGAAAATGGTTCTTGCTGCTACTTTAATAATCTGGGCGCTTGCAGTTACCATTTATATAATTGATTATAATTTAGGACTAAAAGTTCTTTTCTTTTTATCCTTCTTACATGTGTTCCTTGAATTCCCGTTGAATATAGTTTCATTTACAGGAATAGGAAAAGAAGTTTCAGCTTTGGTAAAGCGAAAATAAAAGCAACAAAAATTATTTATCCTAAAAGTTGTTTTACTAATTGAGAAACAATTTTATTGTCAGCTTTCCCGGCAAAATGTTTTGTAGCAACTCCCATAACTTTACCCATATCACCTGCACCGGTTGCACCTACTGAAGAAATTAAAGTTTTTAATTGAGTTTTTATTTCGTCTTCACTTAATTGCTTTGGTAAATATTCTTCCATTATACCAGCTTGGTATGCTTCAACTTCTACAAGATCTGCTCTGTTTTGTTGCTTATATAAATCGGCACTTTCTCTGCGCTTCTTTACTTCTTTCTGAATTGCTTTCATGGCTGTATCTTCTGTAAAACCTTCTGGTGAAGTTTTTAAAAGAAGAATAGCAGATTTAATTGCGCGTAGGGCTTCTAATTTTTTTGCGTCCTTTGCTAACATTGCAGTTTTAATGTCAGCATTTATTTTTTCTTCAATATTCATAGTTTTGTAAATAAAAAAAGCCACTCTGTAAAGGAGTGGCTTTTGGTGAATTCAATAATTAATGGGTAACTGTAAATTTACCTGTTTTTAAAACTTGATTGGTAGCACTGTTAACTCTATAAAAGTACAAGCCTGTATTATATTTAGTTACATCTAATTTTAATTTGCCATCATTAAATGGTACCGATTCCAAAAGTTTTCCAGTAAGATCAATAATCTCAATGTTTTTTGCATCCGTACTTTCGGTAGAAATATAAAGTGTAGTATTAGCAGGGTTTGGATAAGCCATTAATTCAATTTGGGAAATGCTATGTTGGTTAATGCCGGTTGTGGTTTGCGGATAAACAAAATTATCTACCCAAATAACGCTTCCGACTTTCGCGCCCTTTCGAATAGCCGTACCTGAGGTCGGAAATTTAAAACTGGATGCGACATAAATACCCATACTATCCGGCGTAACGGTACTTGAATAAGCAATATTCAGAGTTGCATTTGTCATAGATGAAACTGTAGTAGCGTAAGTGTTTTTTCCACCACCTAAATAAGTACGAGTTTGAGAACTTGTGTTCCATTTCCAAAGTAAAACGCTAACACCAGAAGTATCACCTGCTGCAGGAGTTGTTTGATAACAATAAGTGATGTTAGTTGGACGTTGGTTATATGGAAAACCATCTGCTAATCTTCCACCTGAAATAGAAATTGCAACTGTACCTGTAAAAGCAAAACCGCAAGTATCAGGTAAAAACCCGGTTAAAAAACCTAAATTATAGGTGTATGTTTGAACACGCATCGAAAAGCCACCGCTACAGTTAACCGTTGATTGTGTAACGGAAGTAGGGTTGCTCGCACTTGCAAACGAATTTGTTAAAACGTTAGTAGTAATCCAGCCTAATGGCTCTTTTGCAGGATAATTTGTGTTTGTTACCCAAGGAGAATCAAAATTTGGATCAGGATTGGTTTGTGCATTTGCGCCAATTGTTATAGCTGCGCATGCTATAAGTAGAAGTTTTTTCATTTTTAAAAATTTTAAACTCAAATTTAATCAATTTTAGGTTTCACACCAAATTAATGATTAGGGCAATTTTTTGTAACTTTGTACGTTATATAACATGTTGAGAATTTGGTATATAGGTATATTTATGTTAATCATAAACTTGGTGAGGTCACAGGTTGGTCCGCCAGACCTCAGATGCCTTGCTACTAGTACTAATGGTGATATTACTTTAACCTGGATTCCGCCTGCTGATCCGGGTTCACAGTTTTTTAGTTATGAAATTTTTCATTCTGCCCTCCAGGCGGGTCCATTTACAAGTGTTGGCACTGTATCTCCCATTAATGCGTCATCATTTATACATGTGGGAGCAGGTGGTAATATTCAAAGTCAGTATTATTTTGTAGTAACGCATTATGGCGCAGGGGGTACGAGTACCTCGCCCGGGTCAGACACATTAAGAAGTATTTTTTTAAATCTATTTGATCCGCATAATGGTACAGCAAATATTTCATACAATCAATTACATCAACCACCGTTGGCAACTTCTGTTTCTAACTTTTCTATTTTGAGGGAATATCCAGTTGGAACATGGAGTAATTTATTGAGTACATCTAACCTATCTTTTATAGATACGATTGCAATTTGTACAGTGGCTTATAATTATCAAATTGTTTTGGGAGACAATTCAGGATGTTTATCAGTTTCTAATATTGATGGCGGAATCTTTCATGATAAAATTGGCCCGAGCCCCATTTACATTGATTCGTTAAGTGTTTTGCCAAATGGAGAAACTGTTATTGGTTATCCTGCTTCAACATCAAATGATTGCACGGGATATTATATCTATCAACAAATTACAACTAATCTCAATACTCAAATAGATTCTTTAAACGGAAAAAATAACACAATCTATACATTCACTTCTTCAGCGGCTACAAACTCATCTGTTGTTTTTGTTGTAGCTCCATTTGATAGTTGTGGCAATCCGGGAATTTTAGATAATCCTCATCAAACAATGCTTTTAAACCACTCTTATGATAAATGTAAATATCAAACACAATTGAGTTGGAGTGCATATGTTGGTTGGACAAGCGTTTCAGAATATCGTATTTATTATTCTGTCAACGGTGGTAACTATCAGTATTTAGGATCAACTAATCAAACCGCTTACACGCATACCGGTGTTGATCCTTCAAAAACTGTTTCTTATTATGTTAGAGCCTTCAATGAAACAAAAACATTTACGTCTTCTTCTAATCGCGTTAATTTTTTCACTTTTCAAACAGTTGGTCCCGATTTTATTTATATCAGATCTGTTTCTGTAAAAGATGATAATACGATTAAAGTCAGACTTTATGTTGACTCTTTAAAATTGGGAAATGGATTTGATTTATACAGAAGTGATGATGGATCGAGTTTTAATAAAATAGCATTTATTAATTCGAATGGTACCGGTAATTATGAATACACAGATCCTAGTCGTAACACAAGATCGCAAAGTTATTTTTACAAAGCTATTGCAAAAGATAGTTGTGGAAATGATAGAACAACCAGTAGCATTGTGCAATCTATTTTACTAAAAGTAAATAATCAAAAAGATAATATGTTCCATAAAAACTTAAGTTGGAATAATTATACAGGATTTGCCGGTGGCATAGCGGGGTATAATATTTATAGAGTGGTGAATGATGTTGTTTCTCAAACACCGTCAGCATATACAAATGGTCCTTTAAATCAATACACAGATGATATTGAAGATCTAGCCCCTGAAGGTTCAAAAATAGAATATTTTGTGAGTGCAGTTGAAGGATTGGGAAATCCTTATGGAATCACAGAAACAGCCAATTCTAATTTAGCAACAACATATATTGAGGCTGATGTTTTTGTGCCTTCTGCATTTGCTCCAAACGGCGTAAATAAAATTTGGAAACCGGTAACACAATTTGTAGACAAGAGCGAATACAATTTGAAAATTTATAATCGATGGGGAAATTTATTATTTGAAACTTCTGATGATAGTGTTGGTTGGACTGGAAACGGCGCGCCGAATGATGAGTATGTTTATTTTATTAATTACAAAAATGGGCGCGGAGAATATATTCAAATGAAAGGTACTTTTACGTTGTTGTAAAGGGACAGCGCCAAAAGGGAAATTAGCCACTAAGACACGAAGTCTCAAATAATACTGTCATCTCGAGCGGAGTCGAGAGACGATAAACTACAAACAAATATTATTAGCCACGAAGGCACAAAGACACGGTTTAATAACATAAACGCAGAAAGTTTCACCTAACACCAATTCAAAATTCAACACTCAAAATTTATAATTTTTTTATTAAAACCATTTTCTTCTTTTGAAATAAATAATTTGTCCAACCATTACGCCAATCATCACCAGCCAAGTAATTGCATAACCATAAGGAGATTTTAATTCAGGCATAAACTCAAAATTCATTCCATAAACACCGGCAATAAATGTTACGGGAATAAATATACTCGACATAATAGTTAACACTTTCATTACTTCATTCATACGATTAGAAGTATTACTTAAATATACATCCATAATACCACTCAATAAATCGCGGTATGTTTCAACTGTATCAATAATGCGTGTGCTATGATCGAGTAAATCACGCAAAAATATTTGTGTGTTCTTAGAAATAAAATCACTTTCTGATCTGATCATATTGCTGATCATATCGCGCATTGGCCACACTTGTTTTCTTAAAAAAATAAGTTCGCGTTTTAATTGATACAATTTGATCAACGAATTTTTGTTTGCGTTGTTCATGATCTCTTCTTCAATCTCTTCAACCGCGTCGCCAATTTTTTCGATAATGTTGAAATAAGAGTCAACCACGGCATCTATTAAAGCATAAAATAAATAATCCGATCCTAATTTTCTTACCCTTCCTTTGGCTTGTCTGAGCCTGCTTCTGATAATATCAAAGGCATCGCCACCATGTGGTTCTTGAAAAGAGATGACCGTATTTTCATGTAAGATCAACGATAACTGTTCTGCGTGAACTTCTGTATCGAAGGTGATCATCTTCATGATACATAAAACATAATTATCGTATTCTTCAAATTTTGAGCGTTGATCAACATTCACAATATCTTCGAGTGTGAGTGGATGAATATCGTAATGCTTACCAATTTTTTCTATGAGTTCTAAACGATGTACACCTTCCACATTTAGCCATTTGGTCATGTTTGGTTTTACATTTTTCATGCATTCAGAAAGATCATAAAATTCCTGTTCAAAGAATTCTGTTTCGTTGTATTCAATCAAAGTGATCTTAACACGCTCGTTGGTTGATGGACCATTGTAAACTAATGTTCCAGGAGGTAAACCAATATTTGAATTTTTCTTATTCATTTTCTTCTTCCGAATAATTTAATGTTCCTTCTACAACAACAACAATTTCTCCTTTTACAGGCTTGCTTGCAAAATAAACAGCAAGTTCTTTTAAACTGCCGCGTTTATTTTCTTCAAACAATTTACTTATTTCACGCGATACGCTTGCTTTTCTATTAGCGCCTAAATACTGATTCAACTCTTCTAGTAATTTTACTAATCTGAATGGTGATTCATAAAGTATAAATGTTTTTGTTTCTTCTGCCAGCAACTTCAATTTGGTTTGCCTTCCTTTTTTTTGAGGTAGAAAACCATAAAAGGTAAATGTATCGCATGGAAACCCACTGTTTACAAGTGCTGGAACAAAAGCAGTTGGACCAGGCAAAGAAATTATTTCAATATCATTTTTTATACTTTCTCTGATTAATAAAAATCCGGGATCACTAATTCCGGGTGTACCGGCATCAGAAACAAGTGCTACATTTTTTCCTGCGGTAATTTGTTGTACAGTTTCTTCTAGAATTTTATGTTCGTTGTGTTGATGATAAGACTTGACAGATTTTTCAATTTGAAAATGTTTTAAAAGAAATAAAGTGTTGCGCGTATCTTCTGCTAAAATTAAATCAACCATTTTGAGAGTGGTTAATGCGCGCAAAGTGATGTCTTCTAAATTACCAATAGGTGTTGGTACGATATATAATTTACCACTCATGAGAAATGAAGGTAAGTATTAAACAAAATGCTTTAAGGGAAAGAACTAAATCTTATAAAAAAGGAAATGTTGATAGAGAATGAACTCACTAACTCAGTAATTCACAAACTGACTAATTCATCACTTGTTTATAATGCTCTCTGATTGAAGGATCCAGCCATTCGATCTCTCCAACTTCATCATTTTTAAGTTCCAGATTTTTATTATAAAAGTAAGTTACCGGAATAGAATTGATTCTGATATTCGGAAAAGGTTGGTTGAGTTTTAAAAAAGTAAATGGATAATTTTTTCTCGTTTTGAAATTAATCACATTTTCCATTGGTTCATCATCAATAATTACAATCTCTACATCTTGTAATTCGGTATTTTTTATTCTCATCAAAGCATTCATTTCATTGATGCAATTGCCACACCAGGATGCGCTAAAACAAACCATTGTCTTTTTTCCCTTCAAACTTTTAAAATCAAATGCTTCTCCTTTTAAATCAACTAAATTCAATTTAGAAATATCGAGAGTAGGCGGCACATTGTATTTCCTGTAAAAATAGAATCCTCCGCAAGCAAACAGCAACAATAAAAGCAGGTAAGAATATTTTTTTGGCATGATATTAAGAATGAATAGTTAATTATTAAACTTATGTACTGGTTTAAACACAAAATTACGGATTAGATTTGCTTTTCGCATGTTTATTTTAGCTAAAATAATTCGTTTTTTATTGAGAATTACCATTTGGTTTCTCATCTTATCAATTGCATCTGTCATTTTTTTTCGTTTTGTACCGGTGCCACTCACACCATTGATGATCATCAGATGCGTTGAGCAAAAGAGCGATGGTAAAGAGTTACGATTGAAACATGATTGGGTAAGTATTGAAGAGATAAACGAGAAATTGCAATTGGCAGTTGTTTGTAGCGAAGATCAAAACTACTTAAAGCATGATGGTTTTGATTGGGGCGCAATTAAAAAAGCAATGGCTCAAAATAAAAAAGGCAAACGTATAAGAGGTGGAAGTACTATTACACAGCAAACTGCGAAGAATGTGTTTTTATGGCCCGGCAGGAGTTATATACGGAAAGGATTAGAAGCTTACTTTACTTTTTTGATTGAATTATTTTGGAGCAAAGAAAGAATAATGGAAGTGTATTTAAACAGTATTGAAATGGGAGATGGTGTTTACGGAGCAGAAGCGGCAGCAAGATTTTGGTTTAAAAAAAGCGCGAGTAAATTAACAAAAGATGAGGCCTCTGCTATTGCAGCTATTTTACCTAATCCTGTAAAGTACATTGCAAATCCCCCAAGCAAATATGTGCAAAGCAGAAAAAATTGGATTAAACAACAAATGAATTTTTGGGGCAATGATTTGGATTACGAGGATGAGAAATAAATTTTGAATTATGTCAGTTCGAGTGAAAAATGCGTCTCCTTTCATTTTTTGTATCGAGAACAGGGTAAAAAAAATTTTGAATTATAAATGTTGAATTTTGAATTGTGTTGGGTATAATGAAGAAGAAATAGGATTAAGGAGTAGGAATGAAGATTAATGTCAGTTCGAGTGATTTTTGCCTGCCTCTTGCAAAAATTGTATCGAGAAGAACAGAAGGAAGAAAGAGTTTTGAATGATGTCAGTTCGAGCGGAGTCGAGAACGGCAGCGTTTAGTAACCGCAGAGGACACAGAGAGAAAGCGCAAAGGTCGCAGAGCTGTGTTTGAAATAGTATAAAATGAAAAAAGTATCGCTCATAGTTTTATTTATTTTCACAGTTATTAGCTGTGGAAGCGACGCTTTGCGTAATGGACAAGGAACCAAAATTGAAAAACCTGAAATTAAAGAAGCGCCACTTGATAAAGATGCCATTATTAAAATACGATTAGATTCTATGTTCACACGTTGGAACACGGATAAAAATTTTAATGGAAGTGTTCTTATTGCGAAAAATGGAAAAATATTTTTGCAAAAAAGTTATGGTATCGCGAATAAAGAAAATAATATTTTATTGAACGATTCCACCATGTTTCAATTGGCATCAGTTTCAAAAGTTATTACTGCAACAGCTGTGCTTATGTTACACGAGCGACAACTGATTGATATTAATTTACCATTCGAAACTTATTTCCCCGGTTTTA
The DNA here is from genome assembly GCA_013288385.1 of Bacteroidota bacterium. Taxonomy (GTDB): domain Bacteria; phylum Bacteroidota; class Bacteroidia; order B-17B0; family Aurantibacillaceae; genus Aurantibacillus. Next base: position 12,085 of record JABDBZ010000002.1, on the reverse strand, counting down.
ATTACAATGGAATTACAGTAAAACAATTATTATGTCACCGTTCCGGTTTACCCAACTACATTTATTTTTTAAATTCCGAAATTGGAAGGTCTGAAGGTAAATTCACAAATCAGGAAGTATATGATCAAATGTGTTTTAAAGCACCCGCGCCGTATTTAAAACCCAATCGCAGATTTAATTATTGCAATACAAATTACGCACTCTTAGCTTTGCTTGTTGAGAAAATAAGTAAAATGCCTTTTGAAGATTTTATTCAAACAGAATTATTTAAACCACTTGGTATGCGGCATACATGTACTATTAATGAAATTGATTCAAGTAAAATTGCAATTGCATATAGCCTAAGATGGAAAAGAGAAGACAGAGATGCCAGTGATTTTGTTTTGGGTGACAAAAGTATTTTTTCTACGCCTTATGATTTGTTTTTGTTTAGCGAGGCCATGTATCAAAATAAAATTTTATCCCCTGAAACTCAAAAATTGGCTTACACAGCATATAGTAAAGAGCAGCGACAAAATAATTATGGCTTTGGTTGGCGTTTAAAAGATCATCGTGACTCGGTAAAAAAGGAAGTCTTTCATAATGGTTGGTGGCATGGCTACCGCACAGCTTTTCACAGGCGATTAAAGGATAAAATGACGATCATAGTTTTAAGTAATCAACTCAACAAAACTGCTTACGCTACGTATCGTATTTACGAGATTCTGGATAATAAACAAGGTGGTGTTGTGGATGAAATAGGGGATGAGTAGATTTTTTTGCCACGGAGGCGCTGAGGCACGGTTTTTTAACCACAAAGGCACGAAGACACAAATTTTTATAGAAGGGTTGAAAACTGCAATGTCAGTTCGAGCGCGAGTCGAGAACAATATAAATTAATTAAAATTTGAGCCAGTGAATTTCTGTGTGTAGTAACCGCAGAGAACGCAAAGAAAAAACGCAGAGGTCGCAAAGAACTATGTGCAAGCCACTCCGCAACCTCTGCGCATACCTCCGTGACCTCTGCGTTTAAATAAGCGGTTAGTTTGACAGAGGATGGTAAACACCAGGCACTAAGTGACAATCCCATGTTTGTAAATAATTTTTAAATAAATATAAATTGTGGATTGTAAATAATTTATCTCTTATTTTTGTACTTACATGCTTATCCTATACATAAAAGAAATCCGGAGCTTTTTAAGTTCACTCATTGGCTATATTGCCATTGGTGTTTTTATTTCGATGATCGGTACTTTTTTATGGATCATTCCAACTGAAGCTGGTGGCGCAAATATTTTAGATAATAATTTTGCAAACATTGATCCGCTTTTTTCAATTGCACCCTGGGTTTATTTATTTTTAATTCCTGCAATTACAATGCGCAGTTTTTCTGAAGAAAGAAAATCCGGTACTATTGAACTTTTATTAACTCGTCCGCTAACAGATTTACAAATTGTTCTCGCCAAATATTTTGCTGGATTTACCTTGGTAATTATTTCGTTACTCCCAACTTTAATTTATTATTACTCGGTTCATATTTTGGGTTTTCCTAAAGGAAATATTGATACAGGTGGAATGTGGGGTTCTTATATTGGCTTATTATTTTTAGGTGCAGGTTTTGTTTCTATCGGAATTTTTTCTTCTGCTATTTCTGAAAATCAAGTGATCGCTTTTATTATTGCGCTATTACTTTGCTTTTTCTGTTACATAGGTTTCGATTTTATTTCACAAAGTGGCATGTTCGCTAAATCATCTGGTCTAATAAAAGGATTGGGCATTAACGATCATTACATCAGCATGAGCAGAGGTGTGATTGATACGCGTGACATTATTTATTTTGTAAGTGTAATTGCCATCTTCAATTTATTAACTCGTTTAGTTTTGGAAAGTAGAAAGTGGTAGTATGAGTAAAACGACTTCGAAAAATAAGCACAAAGATATTTTAATACTCATCGCATTATTAATTATTGTGGCGCTTATTAATTTTATTGGCTCACTTGCATTTAAAAGATTTGATCTCACGCAAGAAAAGCGTTATACGATTGCTGAATCAACCAAAAAACTTTTGGGCGAAATAGATGATGTCGTTTTTTTAAAAGTGTATTTGGAAGGAGATTTTAAACCCGGTTTTGCACGATTAAAAAATGAAGCCAAGGAAATATTGGATGAATTCAGGGCATACTCTAATGGCAATATTGAATATGAGTTTATAAGTGTAAATGCCGGCGGAACAAAAGATGAGATCACAAGTATTGAAAAGCAATTGTTTGATAAAGGATTAGTTCCTGAACAAGTTGTTTCATCCAGTAACGAAAAAACGTCGCAAGGATGGATCTGGCCTGGAGCAGTTGTTTCGTATAAGAGTAAAGAATTAGTCTGGCAAATTTATAAAAGGCAATTAGGTGTAAGCGAGGAAGAATCAATTAATAACAGTGTTCAAGATTTGGAATATGGTTTAACCAATGTGATCCGTAAACTCAAACAAAATCGTTCACAAGAAATTTCGTTTATTGAAGGTCAAAGTGAATTAGATACAATACAACAATATGATTTCATGCATACTTTGGCTGAGTATTACACTGTGAATAGAGTGGAAATAAATGGAAAGCTTTCTGCTTTAAAAGATGCAAGCGCTATTATAATTACAAAACCAGATTCTGCTTTTACTGATAAGGATAAATTTATAGTTGATCAATACATTATGCGTGGTGGAAAAGTAATGTGGTTGATTGACCCCGTATATATTAATATGGATACCTTGCGCATGAGAGGTTATTCCTTAGGCTTTTCTCAGCAATTTAATATTGAAGATATGCTGTTTAAATATGGTGTGCGTTTAAATCCGGTTTTAGTTCAGGATTTTTCAAGTGGCGCGATTCCAATAAATGTTTCCAGTAAAAGGGGTGAGCCACAATTTAAATTATTTCCTTGGTTTTATAGTGTACTTGTACAACCGGATGGTAATCATCCAATTGTTCGCAATTTGGGTCTAATCAAAATGGATTATGTAAGTACTATTGATACTGTGACAGCAAAAGGAATTAAAAAAACTGTTTTACTGCATACTTCCAGATACACTAAAACTCAACCAACTCCCGCACGTATTTCTTTTGGGATGGCCATGCAAAAGCCAAAGCAAGATCAATATAGAAACAGTTATCAGCCCGTTGCTGTTTTGCTGGAAGGGGAATTTAATAGTGTAGTTGAATATCGGTTACCTGACAAATTATTAAGGGATACAACGTTTAAATACATTGATCATGGCAAGAATACAAAAATGATAGTTGTTGCTGATGGTGATATTGCTATGAATGGCATTGATTACAAAACAGGAAATATTTTGCCATTGGGATACGATAAATATACCGAGCGTACATTTGCCAATAAAACTTTTTTACTCAATGCAATGAATTATTTATTGGATGATGAAGGTTTGTTACAACTTCGCACACGCGAAGTAAAATTGCGTTTATTAGATAAACGGAAAACGGAAGCACAACGTACTAAATGGCAAGTAACAAATGTTGCGTTGCCTGCTTTATTGATTTTCGGATTCGGAATTATTCAGTTTTATATCCGGAGAAGGAAGTATACTAAATAAATCCACGAAGCAATTAAAGCACCAAGACACGAAGTCTATTATACATCTGTCACTTCGAGCGGAGTCGAGAAGACCAAGATCATCTGTGTTTAGTAACCGCAGAGGTCGCAAAGAAAAAAGGCAGAGACCGCAGAGTTTTGAGTACTGAGCCCTCAGCGTTACCTTCGCGTTCTCTGCGGTTAAACTAGGCAGTTAGTATAAAATCATTTCGGCCCTCGACTATTTTTCCTTACTCGGCGCAATTTTTCCCATGATCATCATATCGCCTTTGATATGCTCTTGTTCAATTTCCATATTTAATTTGGAAACAATATTTAAAGATGTTTTTTCATAATCGATTCCGTTTACAGAAAAATCTTCATACCCTAAACAAGAAATAATTAATTCTAACGATGCGTTTTGTAAACGAGCGGGAATGGATAATGTATAATTACCATGCTTATCAGTAGTAGTTGTTATATCTGACCCTGCAATTGAAACAAGGGCATTTTGAATAACTTTTTTTGTTTTGTTGTCAATCACTCTTCCATTAATGGTTAATTTTTTGTCAGATGGAACTGCTGGTTTTAAAGCAATTTCACCAACCATTTTATGTGATTCAGTTGGCGCTTTTAAAGTTTGTGAATTAGAAGGTGAGTAAAAACCTAATGCCATTAAAAACCCGGCAACATATTTATTAAAGAATGGTGTTTTGTTTGGTACGTAATTACTGATTGGTGTATTATGTTGATGTTTTGCAATTCTTCCGCACACTCTTTCGTTTGTATGATTTAAAAAGTTAATGATTTGTTCGTTGGTCATTTTTGAAAAATCAACAACTGTTTTTTGACAAGCATTGCAAAATTTGCCTTTTTCTTCCTGTAACATATTATCCCAGTTCTCATGACAAGGATTTTCGATGTTTATTTTAATAGTTTGAGGTTTCATAATGCTAAAGTTTTAGTGTTTGATATTTAGATGATAGTGACAACAATTTTCCATAACAAGAAATTTAAATTTTATTTAATTGATTGAATGTCACTAATCTAATTTAGAGAAAAAACCATCCTTCGACTTCGCTCAGGACAGGCTGTGGGCATTGAGAGCAAGATGAAGGTCAGACAGTTTTTCATTTGAATAATGCTTTTAAACGGTACAAAGCGTTAGCGATTGTAGTGGAAAGCCCGCAGCGCAGCGAGGACTTGAAACGGAAAGCGCGGGCCGCAGGCAACGCCCAAATAAAAAGCTTGCTGTTTTCGCAACGGTACAACGCGCCAGGGATGGAGCCACTGTTTGAGCTCCTTTTTTATCCCGCAGGGTAAAAAAGAGCGAGTGGCGAGAGCCCACCCGGGCGCCAAAAAGAAACCCCAACTTTTTATAGTTAGGGTTTTAGATCTTGTGTCATGAGGTCTTACCTCCTGCTTCTTAATAGCGGTAAGCATCCGATTTAAACGGACCTTCAACCTTCACGCCAATATAATCAGCTTGTTCTTTATTTAAAACATCTAATTCAACACCAATTTTAGCTAAATGTAAACGTGCTACTTTTTCATCTAAAATTTTTGGTAACACATAAACTTTTTTCTCGTAAGCTGCTGTGTTTGTCCATAATTCTAATTGAGCCAATGTTTGGTTTGTAAATGAATTACTCATTACAAAACTTGGGTGACCGGTTGCACAACCTAAGTTAACTAAACGACCTTCAGCTAAAAGAATAATGTCTTTTCCTTTGATCGTATATTTATCAACTTGTGGTTTAATAGTGTCTTTGGTATTTCCGTAAGTCTTGTTTAACCAAGCCATATCAATTTCAGTATCAAAGTGACCAATATTACAAACGATTGCACCGTGTTTCATGGATTCAAAATGGCGACCAACTACGATATCTTTATTACCTGTTGTTGTTACAATAATGTCGGCAATTTTTACAGCGTTATCCATTTTTTGAACTTGATAACCATCCATTGCAGCTTGTAAAGCACAAATAGGATCGATCTCAGTTACAATAACACGCACACCTTGAGATGACAAAGATTGCGCCGAACCTTTTCCAACATCACCATAACCTGCAACTACTGCAACTTTGCCGGCCATCATAATGTCAGTAGCTCTACGAATAGCATCTACCAATGATTCGCGGCAGCCATATTTATTATCAAATTTTGATTTAGTAACAGAATCATTTACATTAATAGCAGGTAATAATAAAGTACCATTTGCCATGCGCTCATATAAACGGTGAACACCGGTTGTTGTTTCTTCAGATAATCCTTTAATGCCGGCAGCTAATTCAGGAAATTTATCAAACACCATGTTAGTTAAATCACCACCATCATCTAAGATCATATTCAACGGTTTTTGACCTTCTCCAAAAAACAAAGTTTGTTCAATACACCAATCAAACTCTTCAGCGTTCATTCCTTTCCAGGCATATACTTGAATACCTGCAGCAGCAATTGCAGCAGCAGCATGATCTTGAGTAGAAAAAATATTACAAGAACTCCAGGTAACTTCAGCACCCAAAGCAGTGAGTGTTTCAATTAATACAGCTGTTTGAATTGTCATATGTAAACAACCTGCGATACGAGCACCTTTTAAAGGTTGCGATGCACCATATTCTTTACGAAGCGCCATTAAACCCGGCATTTCTTCTTCAGCTAATTTAATTTCTTTACGACCCCATTCTGCTAATGAGATATCTTTTACTTTGTACTTCACAAAATTTTTAGTTGCAGTCCCCATTTTTATTAGTTTTTTAAAATTATGATTAATATACAAAGATAAGTTATAAGTTTGTAAAACTCAAAAAAGGAATGTATTGATTAAAATAGAGGATATAAATGCGAATATAAGGGTTGGAATGCTTGATTTTGGGCTGTTTACAGAAGAAAGTAAAACAATTTCAAAAAGAGAAATGGAGCGAAAAGGAGTTCTGTTTTTGATGGAGAAAATGTTAAAAACAACAACTTTTGAAATCGTTTATAATGAAGTAAATAAACCGTTTTTGAAAGGGCGTTCAGAGAAAATATCTATTTCGCATTCGCATAATTGGTTAGTAATTGCATTAAATCAAAAAGAAGATATTGGAGTTGATATAGAATTGATAAGGGAAAAAGTTATAAACGTAAAACATAAATTTTTGGCGGATCGTGAATTGCTTTATGCAAGTTCAAACATTGAAATACTAACACTTTTATGGGCTGCAAAAGAAGCAATTTATAAAGCCTATGGAAAAAAGGAAGTGGAGTTTAAAAATATTTTGATAGATGAATTTGTTTTAAATTTAAGTGGGGAATTAAATGGAACTTTAAAATGCTATGATTCTAACCGAAAATATAAATTGATGTATAAAAAATTAGATAATTATATTTTAGCTTTAGTTACAAATGAAATTTAAGTTCGAAGACATAATCAGCTCCAAAAAATGTTCACTAGCGGTGCTTGTTGATCCTGATAAATTCGATAAAGAATTAATAAAACTACTTGACAAATCTAAAACCAAATTTATTTTGGTGGGAGGGAGTAAATTAAAAACCGGAAATATAAAAGAAACCGTACTTCAGATAAAGAAACATTGCAAATTACCAATTGTATTATTTCCAGGTGATGAAACGCAACTGTGCAAAGAGGCCGATGGTATATTTATTTTGAGTTTGCTTTCAGGAAAAAACCCTGAATATTTAATTGATAAACAAATTAGAGCCGCTCAAAAAATAAAACAATTAAAGTTGAAAACTTTTCCTGTGGCTTATATATTAATTGATGGCGGAGGTGTGAGTGAAACACAAAAGATAACAAAAACAAAACCATTGAAAGAAAAGAAACAAATTATTGATACTGCACTTGCGGCGCAACACCTGGGATTTAAAGCAGTATACCTAGAGGCAGGAAGTGGATCAAAAAAGCAAGTGCATGAACAAATTATTAAAGCTGTTTCAAAATCAATAACTATTCCTTTAATTGTTGGTGGCGGTATTACATCCACAAAGGGAATTCATAATGCTAAAAAATCTGGAGCCAATGTTGTAGTAATTGGAAATATTTTGGAGAAAAATAAAAAAATAGTAAATGAATTTTCAAAAGTATTCGAATAATACTATATTTAAGAGATGAAGTTGATCGTAATTACGGGTTCTAAAAGTCTGGCTGATGAGCCCAGCATGGTTACCAAGATGTTTGAAGATGGCTTAATGACTTTACATTTAAGAAAACCCAAACTCTCTACTCAAGAAATGAGAGACTATATTGAAGAAATACCGGAATATTTTCATGACAGAATAATTATTCATTCTCATCATATCTTAGCTGCAAAGTTTAATTTAAAAGGAATACATTTCACCGCAACTCATTTATCAAAGAGATGGAAATATTTTTTTATTAGAATGCGTTTACGTCTCAAATTTGTTAAGCTCTATAAAACCCGTTCTTATAAACGACTCGCTAATATTCATAGTAAAGAGGAACATAATTTTGATTATTATTTAATGGGCACTGTTTTTAATAATTTAACGGGCGAATTATATGGTGGTTTTTATGAAGAGGCACTTATAGCCGCTCTCAAAAACTCAAACAAGAAAATAGTTGCACGCGGAGGTATTTCAGATAAGGTCATTCAAAAAGCCCATGATTATGGTTTTCACGGCATTGGTTTTAATTCTTATATATGGGACGCTGAAAACCCTTGCAATCAATTTCTAAATGTGGTTAAACTATTCAAAGAATTAAAGATTGAAATAGAATAATGTCATTGCTTGGTGTAATAGCATTAATTTTTGGTGTACTTGGAGTTCTATTAACTATTTTGCAAAAAATCTGGTGTTGGCCTGCAGCACTTATCAGTGTTATCGCTTCTTCAATTGAGTTTTATGATCAACGCTTATTCGGAGATATGGCTCTTCAGGGTTTTTATTTTGTATCCGGTATTTACGGTTGGTATTATTGGGAGAAAAATAAAAGTGTAGATTTTAAAATTACTCATACGCCTTTTATTTCCTGGATATGGATGTTTGCAGCAACACTTCTTCAAACCGGTATTTATTATATACTACTCAAAAAATTTAAAGGTGATAAAGTTATTATGGATTCCATTTTAACTGCTGCCAGTATAACAGGAACTTATATGATGACTAAAAAATGGATCGAAAATTGGATAGTTTGGGTTATAATTGATGCAGCTTATATATTTTTGTATGGTATTAAAGAGATGTGGTTATTTTCAGTATTGTTTTTTGTTTTTACAATTATGGCTGGATATGGCTATTATTCATGGAGAAAAAAGATATAATTAAGATCGCAGTTGTTGGTCCTGAAAGCACAGGTAAATCTATTCTTTGTGAGCAACTGGCTTTACATTATAAAACAAAATATGTTCCTGAATTTGCGCGCAAATATTTTGAGAACAACAAAATTGAAAATCATCGCTTATTTGATATCGACTTCATTTATGAAATGCAAATAGAATTAGAGAATGATCTTATTGAAAAAGCGAATACCTATTTATTTTGTGACACTTCACTTGTGAGTGGAAAAGTATGGGCTGAAGAAGTATTTCATGAAACACCTCCTTTCATTTCAGAAAATTTAGAAAAAGTAAAGTACCAATTATATTTATTGTGCGATATTGATGTACCTTGGGTTAGAGATAAGCAAAGGAGAAATGAACATAACCGTGCTAAGCTATTCAATGATCACAAAGTTGAGTTAGATAGAATGAAGGTTTCGTATAAAATTATTACCGGATTAAAAGAAGCGCGACTAGAAAATGCAATTAAAGCCATTGAAGAACTTTAAAACGAATAGCTCAAACCAAGTGTAATAAAAATATTTTGGTAAGTTTGTTTTACGTCTCTTTTTGTAATGGAAACTGTTTGCGGAACTGTTACTCCGGGTTGCTCACCAATAATCAATACCTCATTGTATTTACAGGTTGCCTGTAAATAATCAACTTCAAAAATGGCATTCAAATCTTCAAACAGTTTGTATCCAAATCCTATTCCGCCGCCAAAAGAAACAGCATCTGATGTTACTGTTTGGTAATTAAGAGTATAAACAGAATGCATTGACAAACTTAATGGAGGATATTTTAATGATAAATAACCTCCATTTATTTTTCCGAAAAAGGATATGTCTTTAAATTCTTTATAATACATAAGTCCAACCGAAGCACCAAACGATTGCCAATTGGCTTTTCCGGCTGTCCATGTTGAATCTGTATTGTATTTATATTTCGTAGTGAGAGGTACGGAATTTAATTCATTATTTGAAAAAAATCCGTTAAAGAAAATACCAAAATTCTTTTTTAGCATATGTGTAAATTGTAAAGAAACTATTTGTCCCGTTTTACCCGGACCAATATCATTTGTATCCAATTTTGTTTTTTTGAAATTTCCGGTCGGTGAACTTATTCCTACGTGTATTGAAAAACTGTTTTGTTTTTGTGGAGAACTTGGTGGTTCTTTAGTTGGACTAACAATGGCTGTGTTAGTTGGTGCAACATAATCATCTCTTTCAACCTGGCCCGGACTTTGCATCATAGGAGGAAGTTTTGGAGCATTTTTTGGAGCGTATTGAATGGATGAAATTTGACTTCTGTTAAGGGAAGCTTCAACAGTACTTAAGCTACCGCCAACTTTAAAATAAACGTTAGAACTATCTTCTTTAATGATGTTACATATGATTTCTTCACCCTTTGTTGTATGTATAATGTCATTTTGTGACCAAGCTGAATTAAAAAATAAACACAACAATAAAGTAATAAATAATTTTACCTGTTTAAAATACATTGTTTTAATATTTAACAAACTGATTGTTATCACGAATTAAAATTAAGTCAAAAAGAACTTCCAAAGAAGAAATGAAATTATTTTTTTTCATAAATTATTAGTTGTATCATTGCATCGTCTTAAGGGGTGCTTGTTGACAAAAGTCAAAAGTAGCAAGTCAAAAGTAGAAAGTATCAGCTGGTCTGAACTTTAAACTTTAAACTTTAAACTTTTATCTTCCACAGGCTGAGATTATACCCATTAACAGGTTAGCTTCCAAAAGCGCTTGTTAAGCACCTGATCAGGATAATACCTGCGTAGGGAGAGAATTAAAAGCCAATGCAGTCCCCTTGCATAGGTATATTTAATTAATAATATGAAAATGAAAAAAGTATTTTTTATGCTTTCACTATCTGCATTATTTATAAATGCAGTGGCACAAATTAAATTCACCGGTAAAATTACTAACGAAAAAAATGAAGCTATTTCATATGCTGTTCTTGGTGTTAGAGGTGGCTTTGCATCTACAATGAGTGATGCAGAAGGTAATTTTAAAATAGAAAGTTTCCCAAAAGGCAAACATATTATTGAGATCAAATGTCTGGGTTATAAAACTCTCACAGATACTTTGGAATTAACTTCAAGTTTTAATAAAGATTATACTTTATTAATTGATAATAAATATTTAGATGAGATTGTTGTACAAGCAACACGGGTTGGAAAATTTTCCGGGATGGCATACAGCAATTTAGGAAAAGATGAAATCTCAAAAATGAATTTAGGAAAAGACGCTCCTATTCTTTTAGATCAAATGGCCTCGGTTGTTGTAAATACAGATGCCGGGAATGGTGTTGGTTATACGGGATTAAGAATTAGAGGAAGTGATGGTACACGTATAAATGTAACCATTAATGGTGTGCCTGTAAACGATGCAGAAAGTCAGGGAAGTTTTTTTGTGGATATGCCCGATCTCATGTCGAGTGTAAATAGTATCCAGGTGCAAAGAGGTGTTGGTGCGTCATCCAATGGTGCCGGAGCTTTTGGTGCGAGTATAAATTTTCAAACAAATGCATTAAATGAAAAAGCATACGGACAAGTTATTTCAACCTTAGGTTCGTATAATACATTCAGAAATACAATTGCAGTTGGTACCGGACTGATCAATAATAAATTTACCATTGATGCACGTGCTTCTAAAATTACGAGTGATGGATACATAGATAGAGCATCGAGTAATTTAGGATCATTATATCTTGCCGCAGGATATTACGGTAAAAAAGATGTATTGAAATTTATTGCATTTACAGGTGTAGAAAAAACATATCAAGCCTGGTATTATGTACCGGAAGATTCGTTGAAAAATGGAAACAGAACTTTTAATCCTGCCGGAATGTACACAGATGCAAATGGTAAAATAAATTATTACAATAACGAGACAGATAATTATCAGCAAGATAATTACCAATTGCATTATATCAGAACAATTAATTCTAAATTAACTTTTAATGCAACAGGGCATTATACAAAAGGAAAAGGTTACTACGAAGAATTCAGACAAGGGGAAACATTGAGTAATTATAATATTCCAAATGTAATTACACCAAAAGGAGATACAATTACAACTTCAGATATTGTTCGGAGATTATGGCTAGATAATGATTTTGGGGGTGTTTTGGGAAATATAAATTATAAACCAACCAATAACCTTTCGTTTGTTTTAGGTGGAGGATTTAACGATTATTATGGCCGCCATTATAATAGAGTG
>JABDBZ010000001.1 GCA_013288385.1 Bacteroidota bacterium | reverse complement strand
CTGCGCCCGATAAACCATCTCTTGCGCCGGCATATGCAGGGTTTATAACCAAAGGGTTAAATTGATATAAATTATATTGAGGGTCCTGTTGCGCTACTACAACATGTAAAAAAACAAAACAAATTAAACCAATAAATAATTTCTTCATTAGTCTCTAATTTAATTACTAAGTATCTCTAACCAACCTTTTCTTACAGGATCACCATTTCCAAGATCAACAATATAATAATATGTTCCTGGTGATAACTTAACTGAAGTATTTGGCCAAACATTGGTATCGTTATTATATCCCTTGGCACTATATAATTCAGCACCCCATCTATTGAAAATATTTACCTGATTGTTTGGATAGCGATCAATATTCTCTATATATAAAAAATCGTTGCTTCCATCACCATTAGGTGTTATTCCATTCTTTATAACTACCTCATTGCAATTATCATTAAATACAGTTTGCACACTCACAACTTTTACGCAACCTCCACCCGCATCAACCAATACTGTATATGTTTGAGGCACATTTACAGTTTGAGTTATAGAAATGGTTGGTGTACTTTGACCTGTACTCCAAAGATAAACCTGACCTCCAGTTGCGACAAATGTTGCTCTTTCATTTTTGCAAAGAAGAGTCTTATCTGCAGTAATGCTCGCATTTGGACTTGAATGAATGTAAATGGTATCTGCGCCTCCAGAACCTACACATCCATCGGCACTACTTCCAGTTACATAAAATGCAAACGCTGCTGTTGGTGTGGCCACGATTAAAGGTGTATTATCTCCTGTAGACCATGTATAAGATGTAGCACCACTTGCAGAAATAGTTGCTGTTTGACCAAGACACAAACTTGAAGGTGCATTGACAGAGATAGTTGGTGTAATACCCATTCTAATTTGAATAGTATTAGATATGACACCACAAGAGGAAGAAGCGGCTGGATATGTCGGAAAGGTTAAAAAAGTTGAATAGGTTGCAGTAGTGCTATAGACACCGGCCGAATTAACAAGTAGCGTTTGTGAAATAGCTGGTAAACTATTAACTGGACTATACGTTGAATAATAACCCAGCCCATAACCTTTCAAATTAGTTGTGAGAGTGACGGATTCGCCTGCACACAATATAGTTTTTGATGGGGTGGCAAAAAGCGTATCCCGATATGTATAGTTTTTAAGTATGGAAATAGAAGATATTGTATTTGTTGAAAAGGAAATTATGTCGGCACTTTTATTATTATCAACATCCATTATAGCCAAACCACCATTCATGTGGAATGTTTGCGTAAAGGGTATTGGTGACGATGCGAAATTTAAACCGGCATCCTGAGCCAAAAAAACATTGATATCTCCAGGGCTGGGTGATATTGCCACACTTGTAACGAGATCCATTAAAGTATCTTTATTCATATCAGCAAAATCAAAATCATTAATTTGACCCGGAAGTGTAATTACTTTTTGAAGCACAGGAGCGGAGGGGTTATTGCCTGTAAAATTTGCCGAATAGATGTAAATAAAATTAATATTGGAATTAACTATTCCGTAAAGTATTACTTCTTTTATTCCATCTGAATTAATATCGGCATACCTTATTTTTTTATTCACGAGATTAGGAACTCCAAGATCAAAAGATGTTTTCAAATCAAGATTCCCGCTTGTACTGCTATACAAAATAGTTATAGAACTTGAAGTAACATCTGAAACAAATAAAACTTCATCTTTATTATCATTGTTAAGATCGGCAGTGCAGGCTGAAAAATTATCGTTAGGCGAAGAGGACGCAGCAGCAATAGTTCCCGAACTTAAAGCTGTAAAAGATAATGTTGTTGCTGTTGTGCTTGTGTTTGTATATAAGCCAAACCGATAACAAAATGGATTTGTTGTGTATGCGCCAATTGTCAATAACTCCGGAAGTGGGTCATTATTCATATTAGCCAGATACAATCTCGCATGATGCCCACCAGAAGTAAGCGTTAAAGGAATGGAGTCGAAATAAAAAAGAGAAGGAAAAAACCTTCTACAGGTATAAACATCGCCATATGAATTGCTGGCAGCCATATCATCCAAACCGTCATTATTTAAATCAGCAACAACTACGTTTCCAAAATTTAATTTTGGACGTGTTAAAACAACTTGAAAACCTACGTATTGCGGCGAAGAGAAAGAGTTTGTGTTTGTTGCGATTAATAATTTACCAAGATTGTTTGCGACAAAAGCAGCTTCTGGATAGGGATCTGGTGTAATCATTGCTTTCGCAATCTTTTCTGTCGTAAAAGTTGTATAAGTTGGCGGCGACTCAATAACTTCATGATTCAATAAACAAAGATTACTTTTACTTTCAGCAACAAGATTCACTGTCTGCGATTTACAAACTGAGCTTATCAAAATTACAATACCTAAAATGAATTTGATTTTTTTCATTTGCACTCAAATTTAAACATTAATTTAATACTTCAACCCAACCTTTTATTGGCTTACTTCCATTACCAATTTCGATGATATAAAAATACGTTCCGGGAACGATATTCGCATCTTTTTTTGGCCAGAAATTGTCTTTATTATTATAGTTTTTTGTATTAAACATCAAATTTCCCCACCTGTTAAATATTTTAACGCTTGCTTCAGGAAAATCTTCAATATTATCAATCGTAAAAGTTGAGTTAATACCTGAAAGATCTACACCGGAGTAAACTTTTATTTTACAAGTACCATTTTCATCTTTTATTGGCACATTTCGGGTTATAGTATCCGTTTTTACAACATTTCCTAATGTATAACTATAAACAACTTTTACTGTAAAATCGCCAGCCGATAAATTATTTATTCTACTACAATCATGAGATGGGCACAAAGTATCAGGATTCCAGAAATATTTTACATTTGCCCCTGAAGGTAAATTATCAATGATAACTTTGATATATCCATCCGCTTTATCGGCACAAGAAACATCTGTGGGTATTAAAGAAATGGAAGTGTTTGCAATGACTACCATATCGGGTTGCAAAAACCCTTGAGTTAATACGTTTGATGAATTTGAAGCAGTATTTATAATTGCTTCCCCAATATTATCAGTATAAATAACCGTTTGAGAATTGATTGTAACGGTACTACTTTTGCCACCAGAATTAATAACTGAAGGTGTAATGCTCTGTGCAACAGATAAAATATTAGTGCAAATTAGATATACCAAAATAAAGTTTAGTTTCATTTTACAAAATTTTTATGCTTTACATTTCTATCCATCTTGTGCCCGATTTATATAATCTTAATACTTGAAAACTATTAAGGGTTGTTGTAGATAAATCTGTTGAAGATCCTAAACGTTGAATAAAATCGGTTCCAAAAGGATTCACAGTTATATTTACTCCTGATCTGTTTCTTATCACAAGTAAAGTTCCCTCATCCACTATTGCCGAATTAACCAGTGTTATTACCACAAAAGCAGAGGCTTCAACAATATAGTCGGAGGGCGTAACAGAATAATTATTAGAAACAGTAACTTTACTCACTGCCATACTACCTGCAAGCGATAAAGTATTCTTTGGAGTTGAATTTGCAATTCCTACCTGACCACCTGTAAAAATTGCGCTATAATTATTGTCGGCTCCGCTCACATTTGATAATAAACCAACATTTGTTTGGCCAGTTGTAGGAGCCCAAGAACCTGTTGATTGAATTTCAATTCCCGTTTTTGTACTTCCACTGCCACCAACTTTTGTTGCAAAATTTTCAACTAAAAGAGCATCATTACTTATTGATCTCGCATTATTATTGGATAGTCTTAAAACACCACCACTTTGGCCTGCAGCCGGAACGTTATTTTGAATTACCGAAACATAACCGGTAATTGTATTTACATCTGCAAATAATGTATTACCTGCAACATGTAATTTAGTTGTTGGCGCAATTCCTATTCCAACGTTACCAGAACTGAATATCATTCTGTCCACACCGTTTTCTTCTATTTTCAAATTGGCTCCATTCAATGTTAAGCCAAATCTGTTATTCACATTTTTAAGAGCGTACGACATGCTGGATCCATTGGGCGACTCCAATAACAAAGTATCAGCGCCGGCTTGTTTGAAAATATGGAAGAATGTTTTGGGACTTATTGTATTAACGCCTATCTGATTGGTACCATTTCTGAAAATATTGGAAATACTGAAAGTGCTTGAACTACTATATTCAGGAAGGTATCCAATAGTACCTGTTCCGGTTAAAGCTGAAATAGTTTGTGTAACGGAAGTAGAGCCTTGTGTAATTGTTATGGAATTACCCAAAATGCTTAAGCCAGTTGGAGGTGCTGAAATGGTAAAACTTGTTGATGGAGTTAAAGGATTCACATTTACTATTCCTCCTTGCGCAATGTTTATTGGCGAACTGGCTGATAGGATTGACCAAATCCCTTTTTTCTGTGCGTTTAGGGTGAAAACAGCTCCTACAGGGGCTGGAGAGTTTGGAAACATTATTGTGTCCAAAACAACAACTTTTCCTTTATTAAATACTGCCGCAAACGCATTGGGATTATAACCTCCAACAGACTCAGCATCACCATAAACACCGATTAAAGTTGATGTTGCGCCTCCAGTAGCTATGCCTGAAAGTCCAACGCCAGTTCCTCCGATCCCTGAAGCGCCAATACCGGAAGCACCTACTGCATAACCTGTACCACTATTTCCTGAAATAAAATCCCCACCATAAATAGAAGTTGAATTTGGGTTTGATATATTTTGAGAAGAAGAACCACTTGAAATACCTCGCACAGCAGCATCTCTTGCATTAGCAGTGTTTTTATATGCCAAAACTACAGAGGTATCGGCCGAATTAATTGAATGAACATGTAATTTGTTACCAAAAATTGCCGGAGAAATTCCAATTCCTACATTGGTGCCATTATTGTTTAAATTGCTGGTGGCAACCCATTGCGATTGAGTTCCGTCCCAAAACAGAGTTTGATTTGCCGAGCCTAAAGGCAAAGAATTACCAGAATTCATCGAATAAATTGCATAAGGTACTGAGGCAAAAGGCTGCTTGAGACTAATTGGCGTTGTAGATCCATTCAAATAAACTTCATAACTTGCTTTACCACCTGACCAATTCACTTGTGGCATTGAATTAACTATTGGGGTTCCCTTCCCTATCTGTAGATTCACCATGCCTACCGAACTGGTTGTAAAACTTTGATCTTCTTCATAGCTAGGACTGGTAGAAGTCATGTCATCATATAACCTGAATTTTATGGTGCCAGTTGTACCCGGTGATAAAACATTTCCACTGGCATCCCTTAAAACCGCTTGATAATTAATGAAATTTGGGAAAACTATTGATTGAGAGAAAACTAAACTTGTAATAAATATGCTTATAAGAACTAGTATTTTTTTCATCTGGATTAATTAATTGAAAGGTATACATAACCCTACGGTTAAGAACCCTAAATGGTTGGTTTTTAAAATCGAATTAGGTAAACAAACCTTGATAAGTTTAAAGGTTTTCATCAATTTTTCTATAAAATTAATGAATTTTTTGGTTAAAAAGCAAACTTTTGGCTAGTTTTCTTTCAACCCTCTTCCTTCTTTTTGGATACGGTCTTCTCCTTTTAATTGAAAGATAATTTTGTCGAGGATACCGTTGATAAATAGCTTGCTGCTTGGGGTACTATATTCTTTGCTAATATCAATGTATTCATTCAAAGATACCTTAACGGGAATATTTTGTAAATATAAAAACTCGGTAATACACATTTGCATTAAGAGCATATCCATTTCTGCAATACGATCTAATTCCCAGTTTTTAACGTGTTTCTGAATTAAGTCAATGCTCGTTTCTTTATAAATGATTGTCTTCTCAAATAATGTACTTACAAAACTCAAATCATCTTTCTCATCTTTTAATAAAGGAAGCACTTTAAATTTCCCATCATAAACCTCAAAGTTTTTTAACACCAAGTGGTACGCCACATGCAAGTCATCCGCCCAATGAATATTTTTATCTTCAAAAATAGAATTCAATACTTCATGTTCATTTAAAACTTTTATAACCACCGACATCAAAAGCTGTTTATCAGATTTAAAATCGTTTTTCTCATTTTGCATGTACTCATTAAACTCCACTGTTTTCTTAATCTCTGTGAGAACACGACGAATGATATCATTATCGATATACAAACTCAACTTTCTTTTTTCAATAAGATCTTTTAATTCTTTATTCGTAGTTATTGCTGTGAGCAAAGTATTATTTACTAATGATAGATTCGGATTGAGATCTTCTTTGCTCGGTAAATGTTTATGCCTGTTTTCATCAATAATCATTAATGCATTATCATGAATGCCACTAAACAAGTTCAAAATAATTAAATAGAGATCATAAACCTGATCGATGCTTTTAAACAACTCTTTCTCAAACGCAGTCATGTCGGGCTTTTCATTCTTAAAATAAGAATAGAGGACTTGCATGGTCTTAATCCGTAAAAATCTCCTGCTCAACATTGTTTAAAGAACTTAAATTTTAGAATTATAGTACAGCGTTAATACGTGCAATAGCTTCAATACGTTGTTCACCCAATCTGTTTGCCGCCAAATAGGTTGGAATTCCTTCTTTTTTTGCCAGTTGAAATAAATTAAAAGTTGTGTCGTAAATTTTCTCAGCATGACCCAAAGCTCTTTCACGATTATATCCTTCCAATTCATAGTATACATTAATGATGCCACCTGCGTTTACAACAAAATCAGGCGCATACAAAATTCTTTTTTTACCAACTTCAACACCGTGAATTGTTTCTTCTGCTAATTGATTATTGGCTGCCCCACAAATAATTTTACATTTCAATCTTCCCAAAGTGTCATCATTCACTGTAGCTCCCAAAGCACATGGTGCATAAATATCAATATCTAAATCAAACATTTTATCAGCTGCAACAAATTCCGCTTTGTATTTATTTGCAACCTCTTTCACGCGTTCTTCACTAATATCATTAATATAAACTTTCGCGCCCTCTTTAGTTAAGTGGTCTACTAATACTTCTCCCACATGTCCGATCCCTTGCACCAAAACTTTCTTTCCACTTAAACTATCATTTCCCCATGTTTCTTTCGCGCTAGCTTTCATGCTAACATAAACTCCATATGCCGTTACCGGACTAGGATCCCCGCTTCCACCCATATTTTCAGGTAAACCACTTACATGTTCAGTTTCCATATGAATAATTTCCATATCCCGACTCGACATTGCTACATCTTCGGCAGTAATATATTTACCACCAAGGCTATCCACAAATTTACCAAAGCGACGAAGCAATGCTTCCGTTTTAATTTTTTTGGAATCCCCGATGATCACAGCTTTTCCGCCTCCTAAATTTATTCCGGCGACAGAGGATTTATACGTCATGCCTCGCGAAAGCCTTAACACATCAGTTAAAGCTTCTAACTCATTATTATAATTCCACATCCGTGTACCACCTAATGAAGGTCCCAATACCGTATTGTGAATGGCAATTATGGCTTTAAGGCCAGTTGCATTGTCGTTACAAAAAACAACTTGCTCGTGATTATTTATCATCATTTGAGCAATTACCGGATTCTTAGCGAAATCGGTTTTAGATAATTCTTTTACTTCCATAAAATATTAGCAGAGCTACAAAGGTATGTTTATTTTTGTTTTATTAAAGCATTAAAAAATATACTTTTACATTTCGATGCAGGTAGCGGAGGTTTTAAATAAGCAGCATTTTAACGTTCATCCCTTTCAAAAAGGTTTGCTCAATTTATACCTACAAATTGAAGAAAACAGGATAGCTGCGAGCGTTTTCAATAAAGATAATTCGTTACTTCATGAAATTAGCTCTATGCAGTTTAATGAAACAAAAAATCAAACTAATAGTATTATTCATGAACTCAATTTTTTTTTAAAAGACTTTGATATTTTAAAACATCCTTATTATCATGTTTCAGTTCAAATACTAAACAGGTACTTTACTTTAGTCCCAACTGCATACGCAAATGGTCATTTAAAAGAATTATTAGAATTTAATTTAGGATTAAAAGATATTAAAACGGTTCAAAGTATTCGTATTAATAATTCAATTGACTTTGCTTTTACTTACGATTTTGATCTCCACAGCTTTATTGAAAAAACATTTAATGCCGCTAAAATAGATCACCTTGGAGCTTCCAGTATCGATTTATTCCTGAAACTTCAGGCATTCAATAATAGCGATGTGCTTTTAAATATTCACACAAACTTCATAGAACTCATCATCAAAAAAAATAATGAATTAAAATTTTACAATATTTTTAAATGGGATTCACACGAAGATATTTTATACTTTCTTTTATTCTCTATAGAGCAATTTCAATTAAATAACACAACCCTCAGACTTTCTATTGCCGCTGATTTACCAAGTAATGACGCATTGTTTACCTTAATTAAAAAATACATTAAATCTGTCAATTTTATTTCCAGCAAATCATTAAATACACCCGTTGAAAATTTACCAAATCATTACTATTTTAATATTTTAAATAAACATTTGTGCGAATTTTAGGAGGCATATTAAAAGGCAGAACAATTAATGTGCCTAAAGGATTGCCAATAAGACCAACTACTTCGTTTGCCGGAGAAGGTTTATTTAATATTTTGAATAATTATTTTGACTTAGAGATATGCTCAATTCTTGATCTTTTTTCGGGTACAGGACATATTTCTTTAGAGTTTGCATCTCGTGGATGTAAAGATCTCACGGCTGTGGATAGTAATTACAATTGTGTAAACTTCTTAAATAAAACTGCTTCAACTTTTAAACTACCAATTAAAACAGTTAAGGCAGACGTGTTTAAATTTTTAAAAGAAAGTATAAAAACACATGATTTAATTTTTGCTGATCCACCATATGATCTTATTAATTTTGAAGAAATTCATCAATTGGTATTTGATAAAAAACTACTGAATGCAAATGGTTGGTTAATTATTGAGCACGGACCAAGAACTAAATTGGAGCAACTATCTCATTTTAAACAATTACGGAAATATGGTAATGTTAACTTTAGTATTTTTGAAAATAAAATAGCTTAATTAATTTTAATACAACAAATATGATTATCGACGTTCATACACATATTATCCCAAAACAATTACCTGACTTTAATAAACAATTCGGTTATGGAGAGTTTATTCAACTCGAACATCATGAACCCGGCAAAGCATGGATGATACAAGGCAACAAACGTTTCAGAGAAATACTCGCCAACTGTTGGGAATCTGAAATTCGTATTAAAGAAATGGCAGAACATGGAATAGATAAACAAGTTATTTGTACTATTCCGGTGATGTTTAGTTATTGGGCAAAAGCACAAGATTGTTTATTGGTAAGTGAGTTTTTGAATGATGATATAGCAGCAACTGTAAATCAATATTCAGATAAATTTATTGGGTTAGCAACTGTTCCATTACAAGATTCCAAATTAGCAATTAAAGAATTAGAACGCTGCATGAAGCTTGGCTTTAAAGGCGTGCAGATAGGTAGTAACGTAAACAACATTAATTTAAACGATCAACAATTTTTTGATTTTTACGCAGCATGCGAACAATTAAATGCTGCTATTTTAATTCATCCGTGGCAAATGATGGGTCAAGAACATATGAGTAAATACTGGTTACCTTGGTTAGTTGGTATGCCTGCAGAAATTAGCAGAGCGGCTTGCAGTATGATATTTGGCGGTGTATTTGAAAAATTTAAAAAACTAAAAGTATGTTTTGCCCATGGTGGCGGATCTTTACTCCCAACATTAGGAAGAGTTGAACATGGTTGGGAATGCCGGCCAGACTTAGTTGCCATTGATAATAAAAAAAATCCGAAAGAATATCTAGGGAGATTTTGGGTTGATAGTCATGTTTGCGATACTGAAATGTTAGAGTACACCGTAAAAAAATGTGGCGCTAACAGAGTAATGCAAGGCAGCGATTATCCATTTCCATTAGGCGAATCTATTCCAGGAGAATTAGTGCATAACACACCATTAAATGATAAAGATAAGGAAATGGTTTTTAGTGGTTCTGCAAAAGAATGGTTAGGATTGTAAATCCTTTTTAAAAAAATTAATCTTCTTCAGAATCTTCCAATGCATCTGTCATGATGCTTTTTTCTTCGACAAACTCTTTGTTAGTCAACCGTTTTTCGAGTGACAATAAAAACGCAGGCAATAAAACCAAATTAGCGCAATAGGCTACTATTAAGGTAAACGAGATCAAAATTCCAAGGGCTTGGGTTCCACCAAAACCTGAAAGTGCAAACATGCCAAAACCAAAAAATAATACAATTGCTGTATAGATCATACTGACACCGGTTTCTGAAATAGTAAGACGAACTGCATCACCAATACTCAATTTATTTTTTCTGATTTCATGTCGGTATTTAGTTAGAAAATACAATGTACCATCACTACTAATTCCGAACGCAATACTAAACACCAAAATAGTACTTGGCTTCAATGGAATTCCTAAATAGCCCATTAATCCCGCAGTAATAACCAATGCAACCAAACTTGGAATGGTGGATATTAAAATCATTCTGAACGAAGTAAACAGTGTGAGCATAAACACCATAATTAATACTATTGCCAATACAACACTTTCTACTAAATTGTTTACTAAAAAATCATTTCCTTTTAAAAACACAATACTATTTCCTGTAATACGTATATCACATTTAGAAGTATCAGGTAACCATTTATTTGCTTCATCATCATAATTGAAAATAGTATCTAACCGTCCTTTTAATTCAGTTGTTAATGCTTTAATTCTTGTTGAACCTGCATCAGCAACCAATAACGAAATATGTGTATTTTGCTGCGTACTATCTAAAAACGAAGAGAGTTGATTCTTTTTTTCTTTCTCTGTTTTCACATATTCAGCAATCGTTTTAAGGTCGGTTATACTCGGTAACCTATAAAATTTTTCTTCTCCTCCTTTGTATGTTTGGTACATAAACTTAACACCTTCTGCTATGGATAAGGGTTTAGAAAACTCTTTATATTGCGCGATGATTTTTTGCGCCCTGTTTATTTTATAAAGTACTCGGGCACTATTACTAAATACACCTTTTTCTTTTTTTGTATCGATAGCAATTTCAAAAGGTAATACGCCTCCGAAACTTTTTTCAAAATATTTCATGTCCTGTATTAATACATCTGTTTTAGGAATATCATCAACAACATAACCAAAGGCTCTTATTTTAGATAGACCAACGATACTTATTGCACAAACAATTATAAGTATAGTATATATAGTTTTACGATTATTTGTGGTTATCAAAGCAACTTTATCTAAAGTTGAACGCAAACGTTTCGCATCCAAATGAAGAAGATGCCTTGGTTTAGGCATAGGTAAATAACTAAATATAACTGGCACCAATACTAACGAATAAATAAAAGTTGCCATTACATTTATTGCCGCAATTAATCCGAACTCAAACAACAAACTATTTTCAATTGCACAAAAAACAGCGAACCCAATCGACGTGGTTATGTTTGCAAAAAATAAAGAAACACCTGCACGCTGAATAGCTAAATGCAAAGAAGCAATTTTTCCTTTACCACTCGCCAACTCTGTATGATATTTATTTAATATTAAAATACAATTAGGCACTCCAATTACAATTATTAAAGGAGGTATTAAACCAGATAAAACAGAAAGCTTATAACCAAAAAGCACAATAGTTCCTAAAGTAGTAACTACACCACAAACAATAACTAAAAGCGAAAATATAACAGGATAAAATGATCTGAAGAAAAGAAACAAAAGCAACGCGGTAACAAGAAATGCAACCCCTAAAAAGAAACTCATTTCATTTCTTATCTTCAACATAACCGTTGAACGAATAAAAGGCAAGCCGGAAGCGTGCGTTTCAATGGAGGTAGCTTTATTAAACTTTGCAATTTCCTTTTTGATATTATCAACAATTTCCAAACGACGTTTTGAGTTTAAGTCTTTCTCAAAAAAAGTTGTAGCAATAATTGTGGAATTAGTTTTACTATTATAAAACAAGCCATCATAAAACTTTAATTTAGACAAGCGATACATGAAATCATCTAACTCATCTTGATTAGATGGATTTACGCCTTTCATTGTTCTGAAATCGTATTTGCCCAGCGTATCATTTAAAACGAGTTCTTTGATATTAGTTATAGAAGCAACATTCTTAATGCCCGGTAAGGCTTTGATACGGTCTGTTAATCGAGCCCATTCAATGTAATTCTTTAAAATGTTTACCTGATCTTTTTCAATGCCGATCAAAAGAATAGTACCATCTTGCCCGAATTTCGATCTAAAAAATTCGTAATCTTTACTTGTAGGATCATTTTCCGGTAAAAGCTTAGCAAAATTATAAGAAATCTCAACTTTGGTAGTATAATAAGCCATTAAACCGGTTATTCCTAAAATGGATATCAGGAAAACTAGTCGGTATTTTAGCACTAAATATGAAAGTCTTTTTACCATGTAGTGCCCGCGAATATAAACAAAAAAATCGCTTTGCTTTCAACAAAATATCCCACAATTTATTGACGAATAGTCTTTTTTAAGACCTGTGAGATGCTTACCTTTGAGCCTCAAATGAAAATTAACTTTCCTCAACAAAATAAAGGCATCATCATTTGGCTATTAACTGGTTGTGTTTTTATTTATGCAATGGTTGTTGTAGGTTGCTTAACCCGGTTAACGCATTCAGGCTTGTCAATTACGGATTGGAGTTTTATGGGCTCGTTTCCACCATTGTCCGAATCTCAGTGGTTGGACCGTTTCGCAAAGTATCAGGAATCGCCTGAGTTTATTAAAGTAAATTTTACAATGACTTTACAAGAATTCAAACCAATTTTTATGTGGGAATATGTGCATCGGATGATCGGTAGATTGATGATGTATATTTTTATTATTGGGTTCATTTATTTTTTGATCAAGAAAAAAATAACAAAAAATATGTGGCCAAAAATGGCACTTTTGTTTTTTTTAGGCGCTATGCAAGCTGTAATTGGTTGGTGGATGGTATATAGCGGCTTGCAAGATAAGCCTGCAGTTAGTCATTACCGTCTGGCAACTCATTTAATGAGCGCCTTTACATTATTTGCTTTTACATTTTGGTTTGCACTTAATTTAATCAATCCAAAACAAGAACTTGAACTGAAGTCAGATGCAAAGAAATTGAGATGGCCTGTGTTTTTATTTTTTACAGTATTAATTATTCAAATTATTTTCGGAGCATTTACTGCCGGATACGTTTCCGGAAATGATTCGTCAATTAGACCAGGACATATTTTTAATACCTGGCCAAAAATGGGTGAATACTGGCTTCCGGAGCAAGTATATATGAAAGACACGTTTTTTGAAAATGTTTTTGAGAATGCAAGTGGGATTCAATTTACACATAGAACAATTGCTTTGGTATTAGTTTGTTTAATAATTTTTATTTGGGTGAAATCAAACAAATTGAATTTGAATAAATTTCAAAACACCGGCATTACTTTATTGATATACGGTTTAACTCTTCAATTTATTTTAGGAGTATTTACATTAATTTATCAGGTTCCGGTTGTAATTGGTGCTTTACATCAAACCGGTGCTTTTTTTCTGTTTGCGACTAGCATTTATTTGATGTATCACCTCAAAAAAGAAAAAACATAAGTGAGCGATACAAACGATACATTAAACCAAAATCAAGATTCAAATAATTTCCAGGGAACTGATGGTTATCCGGCAAAACCCATCATGATTGAGAAAAATGAGAATTCAATGGCAAGATCAATTACTAGCTTGCTCATTTATTTTATCCTTTTCTATTTTTTATTTGATCGCAACATTGCTTACATCGCAGCAATTTTATTGGTTATAATTATTCATGAAATGGGCCATTTACTTGCCATGAAAGTATTTAAATATAGCAATGTCAAAATTTTTATTCTTCCTTTAATAGGTGCATTAACTTCCGGCACAAAACAAATAGTGTCACAATTGCAATTAAGTATTATTATTTTAGCTGGTCCTTTACCGGGGATTATCATTGCTTGTATGTTATATTATGTGAATCAAAATTTAAACAACGAAACATTAAAAATGTTGGCTAACTCTTTTTTGTTCATCAATCTTTTTAATCTTATTCCTATTTTTCCTTTGGATGGTGGCCGGTTATTGGAAACACTTTTCTTTAAACAGAATTATTATATCCGCTTAATTTTTGGAGTTATCTCTATTATCTTTTTAAGCGTTTTATTTATTTATGCTAGAAACCCAATTATGCTTATTGTACCGGTTTTGATGTGCATTGACCTATTGAATGAAAGTAAAAACGAAAAAATAAGAAATTATTTAGAAAGTGAAAACATTAATTACCATCAAGCATACAATAGCATCTCTAATAAAGAATATTGGTTAATTCGTGATTGTTTAATTTTTTCATTCGCAAAAAAATACGCAATGATAAAACCAGGAGATTATCAATTTAGTATTGTTGAACCCATCATCATGCAACACGTAAATAATGTTTTGCAAATTAATTTAGTAAACGACCTTAATATTTTTAAACGAATACTTGTGCTCTTGATTTATCTTGCGTCAATTATAATTCCATTAATATTATTCAGTTTGCATTTGTAACTGAAAATGAGTTAATTTGGGTAATTAGAAATTAAAATTTATTATGTCAATTTGGAGAGTAAAACCTGTTTCAGCTTTTGAGGCTGAGATGAAGAAAAGCGATTTAAAACGTGTACTAACCAGATGGGGATTAACCTCCCTTGGAATTGGAGCAATTATTGGAGGTGGAATATTTACGCTTACAGGAATCGCAGCGCATGATTTTGCTGGTCCCGCTTTAGCTTTATCTTTTGTTATTGCAGGTATAGGTTGTTTATTTGCTTCGCTTTGTTACGCAGAATTCGCTTCTGTATTGCCTGTTGAAGGTTCTGCTTATTCATATGCTTACGGCACAGTAGGTGAATTGTTTGCTTGGTTCATTGGTTGGAATTTAATTTTAGAATACATGATGGGTGCTACAACTGTAGCCGTTGCATGGAGTGGTTACTTTGTGAAGCTTTTACATTTATTCCATCTTGACTTCCCAATTTATTTATGTAACGATTTGGCAACTGCAACAGAAAAATGTTTAGCAGCAGGTATTGCTGCACCAAGCTTCGCATTTAATTTGCCGGCATTTTTAATTACATGGTTAGTGACTGCTGTATTAGTAAAGGGAATAAAGGAAGCTGCAAGTACAAATAATATTATTGTAATAGTTAAAATTGCGGTTGTATTATTCGTAATAATTGTTGGTGCATTTTATATTAAAACAGAAAATTGGACTCCTTTTATTCCGGATAAAATCCCTGTTCTTGGTGAAGACGGTATAGCTACGGGTAAATTTACTTTCGGTTTTGGAGGTGTATTAACGGCTGCCACCATTGTGTTTTTTGCGTATATTGGTTTTGACGCAGTATCAACTCAGGCAGGTGAAGCTATTAATCCTAAAAAAGATGTGCCTTTTGCAATTGTTGCTTCTCTTATAATTTGTACAGTATTATACATTTTGGTTTCTCTTGTTTTAACAGGCATGGTTAAGTTCGATCAATTAGACAAAGCTGCTCCTGTTGCATCAGCATTTTCCGGCATTGGTTTAAATTGGGCAGTATTCTTTATTACAATTGCGGCAACTGCCGGATTAACTTCTGTGATGTTAGTGATGATGCTTGGGCAAACACGAATTTTTTTAGGCATGGCAAAAGATGGTTTATTACCGAGAGGTATGTTTGGTTCGTTACATCCAAAATTTAAAACACCTTATAAGAGCACAATTTTAGTTGGTGGCATTGTTTCTATTATCGCTGCTGTTACTCCAATTGGAAAAATCTCCGAAATGTGTAGTATGGGGACTTTGTTAGCATTTGCAATGGTTTGCGTTGCAGTAATGATGTTGCGTTATAAAAAACCAGAATTAGAACGTCCATACAAAACTCCTGCACTTTATTTAGTAGGTACTCTTGGTGTTGGATTCAATATTTTCTTAATGTGTTTTGTTAGACCAGAAACCTGGGTTGCTTTTTTAATTTGGGGTACAATTGGTATCATTGTTTATTTTACCTACAGTCGTAGAAATAGTAATTTACATAACGCAAAAGAATAATAAAACCCTCTTTCCAATTTCTAAGCCACAAATTAATTTGTGGCTTTTTTTAATGATTACTTAAACGATAATTGTTTACTTTTGCGAGGCTTTAAACATGCAGTTCGAATTAACTACGATATACGTTAATAAATTTAAAGACTCTATTGAACAAAAAAACAATAGTGCTATTAAAGATCAATTGCATGAATTATACCCTGCCGATATTGCTGAGATTTTAAATCAACTTAGCGCAAAAGAAGCTGCTTACGTTTATGAGTTATTAGATGATGAAACAGCACCGGAAGTTTTATTAGAATTAGACGAAGATAAACGGGAAGATCTTTTAGCAAACTTTAGTACAAAAGAAATTGCCGAGCAGATCGATAACATGGACAGTGATGATGCTGCCGATGTAATATCTGAGCTACCCGAAGAAATTCAGGATGAAGTACTATCTCAAATGGAAGATATTGAGCAAGCCAGCGATATTGCTGAATTGATCAATTTTGAAGAAGGTACTGCAGGATCTTTAATGGCAAAGGAATTAGTGAGCGTCTATTCTTTTGAAACTGTTACAGCCTGTATTGAAGAAATAAGAAGACAAACTGAGAATGTAGATGTAATGTATGCCGTTTATGTTTTAGATAATAACGAAAAATTAATTGGCATGTTATCTCTGAAAAAATTAATTATCTCTCATCCATTGGCACGTGTAGAAGAAATTTATGACGCCGATGTTCAATTTGTAAAAACAAGTACCAGCAGCGAAGAGGTTGCCGAGTTCATGCAAAAATATGACCTTGTTGTTTTACCTGTTGTTGATCAACTCGGAAGGTTAGTTGGTCGCATTACTATTGATGATGTTGTTGATGTGATCAAAGAAGCAGCCGAAGAAAGTATTCAACGCATGAGCGGTATTAGCGATGATGTTGACAGCAACGATAAATTATGGCGCTCATCAAGAGCTCGTATTCCCTGGTTAATTGTTGGGATGTGTGGAGGAATTGTTGGCTCACGAATTATTGGTACGTATGAAGATCAAATAAAAATTCACCCAGAAATGGCTTATTTTATTCCGCTAATTGGTGCCATGGGAGGAAATGTTGGTGTGCAAAGTAGTTCAATAATTGTACAAGCTCTTGCAAATAATAGTTTGATCAATGATAGCATTGGACATAAACTTTTAAAAGAACTTGGCGTCGGTTTAATAAACGGCCTGATCTGTTCTATATTAATTTTAGGTTATGCTTTTTTAATTGAAGACTGGAGATTGGCTGCTACTGTTAGTGTAGCATTATTAACAGTTGTTTTATGCGCATCATTTTTAGGAACATTTGTTCCACTCACCATGAATCGCTTTAAAATAAATCCTGCATTAGCAACTGGCCCATTTGTTACAACACTCAATGATATTATTGGTATCTCTATCTATTTTTTGGTTGGCAGATTACTTTACGGATTATTTTAGGTGGTGTTTTGCTTATTTAATGTAACGCAAATTATACAGATTTTTATGTTTCAAAAGGATTTTAAAACTGTGTTTTATAAAATCATGAACAAAAAATCATATTTAATCTTATAAATCCGCGTCATCTGCGTTACATTTTACAACAAGCTGCAAATCATTATTAATTAATAATAATCTCATAAGGCATTCTCACCATAACTCCTTTTGATTTAATTATATTTTGAACACTCTTCAAATAAATATAACTCTCGCCCAAGTTCTTTTTCAGCAAACGCGTTTCTGCATCTGATTCGGCTTTACCAAAAATTTCATCAAATGGATTTTTCTGTTTTGGTAAATCATATATTTTATATTCACTTAATTTTGCTTGTTTTGCAGCATATGCAATAGCTTCGGGTAATCCGCCTAATTCATCAACCAGATTAATTTTTATTGCGTCTGCCCCACTCCACACCCTACCTTGACCAATTTCATCAACTTGTTCCTTTGTCATTTTTCTTCCTTCAGCAACCCTTCCAATAAATACATCATAAACTTTCTCAACACTTTTTTGAATGTATAAGGATTCAGTTGGTGTTGCACCGCGTAATGTTGACATGACATCACTGTGTGCATTTGTATTAACCGTATCAACCGTTATTCCTAATTTATCTTCTAGTGCCTTTTTTATGTTTGGAACAATTCCAAATACACCAATAGAACCTGTGATTGTATTGGGTTCTGCAAAAATATGATCAGCAGCACAGCTAATATAATATCCTCCACTTGCTGCTAAATCTCCCATACTTACAACAAATGGTTTTGCTTTTTTTGCTAAGTTAACTTCTCTCCAAATTACATCACTCGCCAATGCGCTCCCACCCGGCGAATTTACGCGCAATACAATTGCTTTTACATTTTCATCTAAACGTGCATCTTTAATTGCTTTTGCCATACTCTCACTACCAATCTCTTCATCATTTCCTTCTCCACTTGAAATACCACCAATAGCATAAATAACAGCGATCTTATCCTTTCCAGAATAAGTTACCGGCTTGAATTTAGAATAATTATCGTAAGAAACTAAATTCATCTTATCCTTTTCCTTCAACTTCAATTTACTTTTTAATTCCTTAATCACTTCATCGTGGTACGCCAATTCATCAACTAATTTATTTGTTTTTGCGTCTTCCGGAAAAACAATAGCAAGTTCGTTCGCCAATTTATTTAATTCATCAATACTTATTTTTCTGCTTTCCGAAATATCAGTTAACATATTATGCCAAATGCTATTTAAAAAAGTTTCTGCCTGTAAACGGTTTGCTTCACTCATTTTATCCAGCATAAAAGGCTCAATTGCACTTTTAAATTTGCCGTGGCGGAATATTTGTACGTCGACACCCAATTTTTCAAATGTTTTTTTAAAGAACATCAAACTCATTCCTAAACCTTTCCAATCCATTCCACCTTGCGGGTTTAAAAATATTTTATCGGCAGCAGAGGCTACATAGTATGCGCTTTGTGTATAATTTTCTGAATATGCATAAACAAATTTTCCTGATTTTTTAAAATCAACAATTGCGTTCCGTATATCTTGTATTGCAGATTTACCAGCTAACAAATTATCAAAACTCAGAAACAACCCTTTAATTGCAGTATCCTTTTTTGCTTTTTCCAAATTGTTTAAAATCATGTTTAAGCCCATTCCATCTTCTCTCCCTCCAAATTTTGCAACCATTTTTTCAAATTGATTATCTTTTTCACGGTCTATTATTGGAGTATTAAATTCCAAATGTAAAACCGAATTAGCTTTGTGTTTATATCCTTCTTGCCCTTCCGCCTCTTTTAAAGCATCTTTAAAACTCGTGGAAATTATTCCAACAATAATTAAAATTGCAACAATAGTCGCGATTACAATACCTAAAATTGATCCAAAAAATGCTCCAAAAAATTGTTTCATGTTAACTTATTTTATTGATTTACTTAATGTTTAATAAACTCTATGCAAAGTTAAAGGATATACTTACTTTCATACTTGAATTATTATGAACAGAGCATTTTTATGTTTGGGCGGAAATTTAGGCAATCGATTGGAAAACATCGAAAATGCCTTGAAATTGATCGAAAAAAAGGTAGGTAACATTATTCAAACCTCCAATATCTATGAAACACAAGCCTGGGGAAGCACTTCAAAGAATAATTTCCTTAATTTATGTGTAGAAATTTCCACAAAAATGGACTCTCAAACACTTTTAAAAACATTGTTAATTATTGAAAAAAAACTGGGTAGATCAAGGGGCAAAAACAAGAATGCCGACCGGACAATGGATATTGACATTTTACTTTTTAATAATGAAATAATAGAAAATAAATTAGTTCAAATTCCTCATCCACGTTTACATTTAAGAAAATTTGTTCTTGTTCCATTAAATGAAATTGCTCCAAAAATAAAACATCCGGTGCTCAAAAAAACAATTTCTGCTCTTTTAAAAGACTGTAAAGACAATCTATACACTAGGAAGTATGAAACCCGAAACAAAATTATTTGTATAGAAGGTAATATTGGAAGCGGTAAAACAACACTCGCTAAAGAATTGGCTAAACAATTAAATGCAGTTTTTGTGCAAGAGCATTTTGAAAACAATCCTTTATTACCACTCTTTTATAAAAACCCAAAAAAGTATGCAGCAGCTTTGGAGACCAGCTTTTTAATTGAACGTTTCAATCAATTAAAAATGGCATTCAAAAAGAAAAACATTTCTATTGTTTGCGATCATTCAATTTATAAATGTTTATGGTTTGCAAAGGCTAATTTAACTGTAAAAGATTTTAATCATTTTGAGAAAAAATTCCATTTGCTTGCCTCAGAATTACCATCACCTAATCTAATTATTTATTTAAAAACTAATTCTGCCAACCTGAAACAAAACATAAAAAAACGAGGACGAGACTATGAACAAAAGATTCGGAATAGTTACCTTAATAAAATCGACAAAGAATATTTAAATGGTCTAAAAAGTCTGAAACAAACGCCACAACTGCATTTTGAGATATCTTCCTACAAAAATTCTACAAACAGTAATTTGATAAAAGAAATTAAAAAGTATTTAAAAAAAATTGTAATTTAGAATTTAATGAAAATCAAATCCATATTATCTCTGTTGCTCTTTAGTTTGAGCACAATTTCTTTTGCGCAAATAATTATTATTGGGCATAATGACATAAATAATTATCCTATTTATAATGTCAGATTAACCGTAGTTGAGTCAAACAAAACTGAACAAAGTTTAAATACCGAAAAAAAACCGGGTTTTAAACTTACTTTAAACTTTGGTAAAAAGTATAAAGTATATGTCCAACATCCTGATTGCCCTGTTATGTTTTTCGAAGTGGATGCTACAAATGTTCCCACTGAAAAACAAACTATTAAAATGGTACATGAATTAGATATCCCTTTTTTTTATAAAAATGACGAAGATGTAGATACATCTGTTTTCACGAAGCCAATTCAAAAAATTTATTTTGATGGCGTCAGTAAAATGATTTCAGACACTACATACATCAATCGATTCTATCGAAACGTTATAAAACCACAAAAAAAATGAACAACCACTTTTATCTGAAAACACCAATATTGCTTTGCCCGCCACTATTGCATCTCAAGTATTATTAAATAACGATCCTAAGTTAACTGTAAAAAAACAAACCGTAACTGTTTTTAATGGTGAAGGAAAAGCTTTAAGAACAACGCAAACCGATCGTTTCGGGAATTTTGTGATCACCAATATTATTCCTTCTCAAATCAGTAAAATTCAATTAACAGTTTCAGATGGTAGTATTAACAATGCTTCACAAGTATTTTTAAATAATAGCGCTCAAAAATTTTCATCAAAAACAACTTTTACCAATAACAAAGCTGAATGGGTTTTGAGTAATGCAGATAAAAACAAAATGGTCAACAATGGTTTCACTAATAATATAGGCGGCAAATTAATACACGTAACAAAAGGTAAAAAAACTTTTTTTGCTAACAGAACTGTTTACTTATCTAACAAAAGAAACACAATCATAAAGAAAACAAAAACAAATAACTTAGGTTCTTTCGCCTTTGATGAAATAAAGCCGGATCAAACTTATTTTATTGGAGTTGATGCTGCAGAGTTACAAAAGAATGAAAAATTAGATGTCATCAATAAAGATGATCAACTTGCAAGTACCCTAGATACTATTGCTGCAAATAGAATTTCAACTGCAGTTAATAGTTCAAATAACCCAAAATTTAATTCTCTTACTTTAAGTGAAAGTGAAATGCGAATGAGCGTAAATGCAAAATTATATGGTGATAATACCTCTAACCCACTCGGAAAAATTAAAATTCTTTTATTAAATGATGCATATGAAGTAATTGATAGTACTGTTACAGACGATCTTGGTTTATTTAAATTTAAATATCTTCCTTACTTAAAACGTTTTTATTTAAGTGCCGAAAATGATAAAAGTCAGCTTGATGTTTTCAGCAGTATTTTAATGTATAGCAACGATGATAATCTCGTGAAAGTCCTAACCCATGTAAAGGGTGCTAAATTTATTTACAAACCAATAGCGTCTGAAATAAGTAAAATTCGCGAAGTAGAAATGGAAGATCCTTGGTTGGAACTGGGGCTGAATAAAAAATCAAAGAGCACAAACGAAAACAAAATAATTATTGAGCCTATTCTTTTTGAAACTAACAAATTTAATTTATTAGATGCAGCCATTGAAACACTCGATAAAATCACATCTATATTGCAAGCAAATACTGCCATAAAAGTTGAAATCGGCGCACACACAGATAGTAAAGGTAACGACCAAGAAAACTTGAAATTAAGTGAGATGCGCGCTAAATCAGTAATTGATTATCTCGAAAAAAACGGGATTAGCCCTTCACGACTTACATCAAAAGGCTATGGAGAAACTAAAATATTAAACCGTTGTATAAATGGGGTTGAATGCAGCGAGCTTGAACATGCTGTTAATCGCAGGGTTGAATTTAAAATTCTCTCGAAATAATATTCTTTGCCAATCCGTCATTCTTTTCCTCCTTTTAAGCCAATAAGGCATCAAAACCCTTTTCTTTGAGTCGTTTTTTCCGATTCCTAATATGGAACGCATTTTGATAATCAATAAGTGTTTTCATGTTTATTTGTTCTGAACGAAACCAAATAAAGTAAAAGTCTTTATGAAGTTTCGTTCAGTTCAAAGTTGATTGAAAAAAAACGTTAAAACTTATTATTATGAATCTAAATAATTTTACGATCAAATCGCAAGAAGCAGTGCAACAAGCAATGCAATTAGCTACTGTTGGCGGACAACAAGCTATTGAAACCGGGCATCTTTTAAAAGGCATTTTAGAAGTGGATGAAAATGTGACTCCATTTATTTTAAAAAAATTAAACATAAACCCTGAAACATTTGAAAAAACGGTTGACTCCATTATTAAGTCTTATCCAAAAGTCTCCGGTGGGCAAGCATATTTATCTAATGCGGCCAACCAGGCTATAGCAAAAGCAACCGCAAGTATTACGGAATACAAAGATGAGTATGTTTCCATTGAACATTTGCTCATTGGTTTAGTAAATGCGGGTGATAGTATTTCAAACTTAATGAAAGATTCAGGTATAACGGAGAAAAATTTAAAAGCAGGTATAACCGATTTAAGAAAAGGCGAACGCGTTACAAGTCAGTTAGCAGAAGAAAATTACAATGCATTGAATAAATATGCCATTAATTTAAATCAACAAGCACAAAAAGGGAAATTAGATCCTGTGATTGGACGCGATGAAGAAATAAGAAGAGTTTTACAAATTCTTTCTCGTCGCTCAAAAAACAATCCAATTTTAGTTGGTGAACCAGGTGTGGGTAAAACTGCTATTGCAGAAGGTTTAGCGCATAGAATTATTGAGGGAGATGTTCCGGAAAATTTAAAAAATAAGCAAGTCTTTGCTTTGGATTTAAGTGCCCTGATTGCAGGCGCAAAATATAAGGGCGAATTTGAAGACCGCTTAAAATCTGTTGTCAAAGAAGTGGTAAGTGCTAATGGTGACATCGTTTTATTTATTGATGAAATTCATACACTCGTTGGAGCCGGCAGTGGTGGTGAAGGTGCAATGGATGCTGCCAATATTTTAAAACCTGCTTTAGCTCGTGGTGAATTAAGAGCTATTGGTGCAACTACTCTAGCTGAGTTTCAAAAGTATTTTGAAAAAGATAAAGCGCTTGAGCGTCGTTTTCAAAAAGTAATGGTAGATGAACCAAGCTCGGAAGATGCAATTTCTATTCTTCGTGGGATCAAAGAAAAATATGAAACGCATCATAAAGTGCGGATCAAAGATGAAGCTATTATTGCTGCAGTTGATTTAAGTCAACGTTATATCAGCGATCGTTTTTTGCCGGATAAAGCTATCGATTTAATGGATGAAGCTGCGAGTAAATTACGTATGCAAATTAATTCAATGCCAATTGAATTAGATGAAGTTGAACGTAAAATTATGTCTTTGGAAATTGAACGCGAAGCCATGAAGCGTGAAAATGAATCTAAAAAAGTAGAACTTTTAAATAAAGATATTGCCGAATACCAAGATAAACGTACTTCTCTACGAGCTAAATGGCAAAGTGAAAAAGAAGTAATTGAAGGTGTACAAAAAATAAAAGCACAAATCGAAGATTTAAAAGTTCAAGCTAATAATTTTGAAAAGCAGGGCGATTATGGTAAAGTTGCTGAGATCAGATATGGCAAAATAAAGGAAGCAGAAGCTAAATTAGAAGAGGTTGAGAAAAAACTAAGCGTTGCAAAAGCAAGTGGTTCTCAAATGGTAAAAGAGGAAGTGGATAGTGAAGATATTGCTGCTGTTGTGAGTGCATGGACAGGCATACCAATTAACCGTATGCTGCAAAGTGAAAAAGAAAAATTATTAAACTTAGAAGAAGAATTACACAAACGCGTAGTTGGTCAGCATGATGCTATCGAAAGTATTGCAGATGCTGTTCGTAGAAGCAGAGCCGGATTGCAGGATAATAAAAAACCGATTGGGTCATTTATTTTTTTAGGAACTACAGGTGTTGGTAAAACAGAATTAGCAAAAGCGTTAGCCGAATTTTTATTCAATAATGAAAATGCAATGACGCGAATTGACATGAGTGAATTCCAAGAAAGACATGCTGTGAGTAGATTGATTGGTGCTCCTCCGGGATATGTTGGTTACGATGAAGGTGGACAATTAACCGAGGCTGTCCGTAGAAGAC
Source organism: Bacteroidota bacterium (assembly GCA_013288385.1). GTDB lineage: Bacteria > Bacteroidota > Bacteroidia > B-17B0 > Aurantibacillaceae > Aurantibacillus. The sequence continues at coordinate 84,441 of JABDBZ010000001.1, read as the reverse complement.
CATACTCAGTTATATTATTAGATGAGATTGAAAAAGCACATCCCGATGTATTCAATATTTTATTACAAGTATTAGATGACGGTAGGTTAACCGATAGCAAAGGAAGGACCGTTAATTTCAAAAACACCATCATTATTATGACCAGTAACATTGGCTCTCATATTATTCAAGAAAGCTATGAGAAAATGGATGTTACAAATAGAGAAGAAATTCTAGCAAAAACAAAAGGTCAAGTATTTGAGTTATTGAAAAAAACTATTCGTCCAGAATTTTTAAATCGCATTGATGAAGTAATTATGTTTGAACCTTTAACAAGAGATGATGTAAAAGAGATTGCAAAAATTCAATTCGATCAAATAGTAAAACGTTTACAAGAACAGCAAGTAAAAATTTCTGCTACTGAAGATGCATTAGAATGGTTGGCTGAATTAGGCTATGATCCTCAGTTTGGTGCAAGACCTGTAAAACGTGTGATGCAAAAACAAGTTTTAAATGAACTCTCAAAACAATTACTTGCCGGTACAATTAATAAGGATAAAGAAATTGTGATTGATGTGAAGGATAAAAAGTTTGTGTTTACGAATAAGTAATTATTTTCGTTCCTCGCAATTGCGAAAGTGTCACTTCGAGCGACAGTCGAGAAGAGTTTCTTTCTTTGGTTCTCAACTCACGCTCGAAGTGACATTGTTCCAAAAAATCTTGCAAAATAAAACTGTGTCTCCATGCCTCATGGTTAATTTACTTTGTGTTTTGTGACGTCAAAAAAAATTGCATCAACTATTGATATATCAACTATTTTCTTTAAATTTGTATATGCAAAAGTTGAACGAAGTGTTTTTTTATCAATTAGAAAAATCAATCAAATCTTACCGTCGTTATGCTCAGGCAAAATTCAAAGCAAATGGCATTTCCATAACAATTGACCAGTGGCTAGTCTTAAACGCTTTAAACGAAAATGAAGAAATTACGCAATCAGATTTAGCCGACCTTGTTTTTAAAGACAAAGCCTCTATGACCCGTTTGATTGAATTATTAGTGTTAAAAAAGTATGTGCAGCGCACTGCTCATGACACAAGTCGTCGGAGGTTCAAATTAACAATTACACCAAAAGGGCATGAAGTTATTGCTCAAATTTTACCAATTGCTAAAGAAAACCGCAAACAAGCCATAAAAAATATTAACTTTAAGGAGCTGCAAACTACAGAAATAAGTTTAAAGCAAATTAGCGAGAACTGTAAAAATTAAAGAATAATAAAGCACTATTTTTAAACTTAAAATTAAAATAGCATGGTTAAGATAATAACTGGTCTTTTTTTTCTAAATACAATTTTTCAGTCGAATATGGAGTTCTGTAAGATTCTTTTTAGAACCGAAGGTATAGAGAAGGCTTATCCTCAACTCTCAAACGACAGCAAAAAAATATTATACCAATCGAATGAAACAGGTAAATGGCAATTACTTATTTCTGATTTAGAAGACAATAATCAGGTTGCAATAACAAAAGACAATTACAATAATAATTTCGCTAACTGGAGCGCAGATAACGAATGGATAACTTTTGTAAGTGATAGAGATGGGAATGAGGAGATTTATATGATGCGGAGTAATGGTAAAGACATGAAGCGATTAACAAATCATAAAGGCAGCGATATTCATCCGTATTTTAGTCCTGACAGCAGATACATTTTATTTAATTCAACACGCGGAAATGGTTCATACGATATTTACCGTTACACAATTAAAACCGGTTTAACAGAACGTATAACTAATACGAAAGAAGATGAAAACTACGCCCGATATTCTCCCGACATGAAATCGATTGTGTATACGAAGACGGATAAAAAAAGTGATGATTTGTATGTGATGAATGTAACCAATAAAGTAAGTGAGAACATTACAAACACACCTGAAATACCTGATAACTGGCCAACGTTTGATAAAAATGGCAGCTGGATTTATTTCTCATCTATGAAAAATGGTTCTAATTGTATTTTTAAAATGAAACCGGATGGTTCAGAAGTAACGCAAATTACTTATCCACTTGAAGATGATGAAGAACACGCCCGTGTATTTATTTCTCAAGATAATAAAACAATTATCTTCAATAAAAAAGTTGGTAAGACTATTGAGATTTGGAAGTATAGGTTGGATCCTTCATAGTGATTGTAAATGTTATTCAACATTAAAAAACATTAATGAATTTTAGAAAAATTATTTTCATTTTAATTCTTCTTTTTAATTCAGATGTTTTTATACTTTATGGTGTTGCAAAGCTAACCGGATTTCAGTTTGTCCATATCGAACCACCTCTAGATACATTACTTAAAAATGTCAGAGCTTCATATATCATGTGGTATTTTTTTAGTTTAAAGAAAGGTTATAGTATTCTAATTGCTTTGAGTGAATTAATTCCGGCCTTATTAATATTATTTAAACGAACAAGATTTGTTGGTGGAGTATTATACTTAATAACCATCACAAATATATTAGCGATAAATATTTTTTTGTAATAACCCCCTATACATTAGCATTAAGTATAATTCTCTTTATAAATGTCTTAATAATTCTTTATAGTGAAAGACAAAAATTAAAAATTCTATTAAGTTAACTTCACAAAAAAGCCCCCAACACGATTGTTGGGGGCTCTTCAAATTCATAAAATAAATTTATAATTTATCTACTTCAACAACTTCTTTGTTATTGATCTTAATATGATTCAAGCCGGCATCTTTAAATGTTTTAGCAAACCAAGCTTTATCCTTTTCTGATTTCAACGTTAAAGTAATTGCATAAAAATCACCGGTTACTTTTCCGGCAATACAATTCTCTACTCCATCGGTCGCTTTTAATTTATTTACAATTGCATCAAACTCTGCTTTTGTTCCCGGTTTAAAAATTTCAAAAGATAAGTTTGTTGTTGAACTAAAAAACGTATTAGCATCTGCGGCCTTACCATTTTTAATGCAAATAGTTTTTGCAGGATTTTCAGTTGGAATTAATGTTACCTCAGCTTTTGAAATAGATGATAAACTAATTAAAGCTGCAAATGTATAAACTACTAATTTTTTCATGCGATTATTTTTATTAAAGTTAAACAATTTTAAGCAAAAATAATACCAAAATATAATTAGCCCCGTTTTTGTTTGAAGAATTGTTTTAACAAATCGCTACATTCCTCTCCCATTATACCATTGATGACTTCTGTTTTTGGGTGAAGGGCAGTTTCATTTAACAAAGTAAATCCCTTTTTCAAATCACTTGCACCGTAAACTATTTTACTTATCTGCGACCACCCTAAAGCTCCGGCACACATGATACAAGGCTCGAGCGTAATATAAATTGAGCAGTCTGTTAAGTATTTTCCACCCAAGGCATTCGCAGCGCTTGTTATAGCTTGCATTTCAGCATGAGCCGTTACATCTTTCAATAATTCAGTTAAATTATGAGCTCTCCCAATAATCGAGTTATTGGCAACTACAACCGCCCCAACAGGAACCTCATCTGCATCAAAAGCTTTTTTGGCTTCCTTTAAAGCTTCTCTCATAAAATATTCGTGAGTATATAATGGCTCTATTGACATGTGCAACTTGGCATTGCTTTTAATATATTGATGTCGTCAATTTGTGTAATTGTATCACAATCATTCATCACCAAATTAAAATTGTATTCACTTACGTGATCTTTTTTTGGTTGAATAAAATAAGTTCCACAAGGTGTTTTGTGAACATCGCTTAAATCATAATTAATTTCGAAATGGCGAAGCTGAATTTTAAGAACGTATTCGTTCAAACGAAGACACTTCATTTTACATTTTGCCTTATCACTCATTCTGAAATATTGAAAAACGAGTTCACGCATTTTTAATTCGTTTGGACTAGCACAACTTCTGTTTCCAAACAAAGCATAAACAATGAGTAATCCTATTCCAAAACCAATCCCATAAAATCGTAATCTTTTCCAAAAACTCATAATTATTTTTTTTCTTTCGCTTTTTGCATTGGGTTTGTGCCCTTGCTTTGTCCACGTATATTTGTCGTTTTTACTTTAAACACGTCAAATTTACTTGGCTCAACTTTTATATTCCATGTATTATTTTTTTCATTAATGTCAGCTGTTTCTTTAAAAGGATCAAGTTGAATAGCTGCTACTTTCTTGTCTTTCAAAAATGTTTTATAAACCTCTTTTTCATTCTTGCGCCACAAATTCACATTCATGCGTTCAATCTCTTTGCTTCCATCAGCATAAATCCACTGTATAATAATTGGCATTACCAAACCACCTTTGTTTGAAAATTTGATCTCATATATATAAGAACCATCCATTTTTTGAAATGCAGAATCTGTCAACAGATCAAAGTTTTCGTTGCGGTCTTTTATTTCTTTTACAACTTCAGTTGATGGTTTATAATGGTAATAAAAATCGCGTAAAGTTGTATCAATATCTACTAGGGATTTTATTCCAGCTTCTTTATTTCTGATTTGCGAAATATATTCAAAATCTTTTTTTGGAGGATTCGTAATTACCGTATCCATTTTAATTACTAAAGCTTTTCCTTGCGAAACTTTAAACGCCCTCACTGTATCAATGCTTATATCAACAGGATCTGTATCGTAAAACCAACCTCTCCAAAACCAATCCAAATCAACAGCACTTGCATCTTCCATCGATCTGAAAAGATCTGCCGGTTCAGGATGTTTAAATGCCCAACGTTTGCAATATTCTTTAAATGAATAATCAAATAATTCTCTTCCCATTACTGTTTCACGCAAAACATTTAACGCTGTTGCCGGTTTGCCATATGCATTTGCGCCAAAATTGTAAATGTTTTCGCTGTTGGTCATTATTGGCTCTAATTGCGATTTTGGTAAGCGCATATAATCAACCATTTTATGTGCCGGACCGCGTTGACAAGGATAATTAACGTCAAATTCTTGTTCAGTTAAAAACTCAACAAATGTATTTAAACCTTCATCCATCCAGGTCCACTGACGTTCATCACTATTAATAATCATTGGAAAAAAATTATGTCCAACTTCATGAACGATTACTAATATCATTCCATTTTTTGTTCCCTCAGTATATGTTCCGTCTTTTTCTGTTCTTCCAAAATTAAAACAGATCATCGGGTATTCCATGCCATTGGCGGCTTCCACACTTTGCGCAACCGGATACGGATATGGAATTGTATACTTTGAATATGTTTTAATTGTATGCGCAACAACTTTTGTTGAGTATTTGCGATATAAAGGATAAGCCTCTTTTCCATAAAAACTCATACACATCACGCGTTTACCTTCGCATTTAACCGGCATTGCATCCCAAATATATTTTCGTGAACTTCCCCAGGCAAAATCACGAACACTGTCAGCTTTAAATATCCATGTTTTTGTTGCCGTGGTATTCTTGTCTTTTTCTGCTTCGGTTGCATCTGCGAGCAATCCAATTTCAATAGGCTCTGTAGCTGTTTGTGCTTTTTGCCAACGAGCAAATTGTGCTGCTGAAAGTACCTGTTGGTAATTCTGACATTCACCTGTTCCGCACACTAAGTGATCTGCAGGCACTGTCATTTTTACTTTAAAATTTCCAAACGCTAAGGCAAATTCACCTCTACCTGTGAATTGTTTATTTTGCCATCCATGAAAATCGCTGTACACACACATCCGTGGATACCACTGCGTAAGTGTAAATAAACAATTGCCGTCATCCGGAAAATATTCGTAACCACCTCTACCACCGGTTACCATTCGATTTGACATTTTATAATGCCATTTTATTTTGAATTTTACTTTGCCTTTTGATACTAATGCTTTTGGAAGATCAATACGCATCATCGTTTGATTGATCGTATATTTTAAAGGTTTACCAAATTCATCAGTTACCTCTTCTATCTTATCACCTAGTCCGGCTAAATTTTCTTTTTGTTTTAATCCCTTAATGAATTGATCAGTTCCCATTTCGTTAACCTTACTTTCATCCATATAATTCATGTTGTTCTCAGGGTCATGTTGATTCTCGTCTAACTGCAACCATAAATAAGTTAGTACATCAGGAGAGTTGTTTGTATAAGTGATCCATTCTGTTCCTGAGATCTTAAAATTCTTTTCATCAAGATTAACATCAATATCATAATCCGCTTTTTGTTGCCAGTACTTAGACCCAGGAGCTCCTGAAGCTGTTCGGTAATCGTTTGGCGTTGGTAAAATAGTTCCGAGTTGCTCAAACTTATTGCCGTGTTGGGCTTGTGGATTATTTTGAATGTTTTGAGAAAAAGTTCTTAACGACAGGATTAACGCGATCAATAAACTAAGATGTTTTATCTTCATGTAAATTTCAATTAAAGCCTTAAAAGTAAGGAAATTTGAGAGAAATTAATCCTAAAAACAAAGGCTTACATCTAAAATTCAGTGATAAAAATTTGCCGTTGGTGTAGGTTTAGGCATCTTCAACAGTGTGTGGTAACCGCAGAGAAAGCAAAGAACATCAAACCGCTCAAAGAACACGCAGAGGTCGCAGAAATTGGACATCGGTTATGCGATCTCTACAGTTAAAAAACAAACTCTTCCACTTATGAATAACTTATAAAAGATGCTGTTATTTTTATTATCTTTATTATGAACATGAAAAACATTATTCTCATATTTTTTTTGATTACAATAATAATTTATTCAAGTTGTAAAAAAGATACTGGGCCAACACTAACTGCAGCTCTAATAAATCATGCAACTCCTTTTGTTGAATACCGTGATTTATATTTAGGTAATTATGTTGGAACTTATGTCGCTACAACTCAAACCATAATTTATTATCCTTATACCGCAGAGCCGATTGATTCTTCATATTCTCAGAATGTAATCGGAGAAATCACAAAATCAACCTCCAGCGACTCCGCTTTAACTTTTAATTTACAATCTGCACAGGATTTTAAAATTGCTGGAGATGGAAAGTTTGTGTACAACACTCCATATAAATACATTGTGAGTTATACCTTACAATTTAAAAACGATTCGGTATACTTAGATACCAAGTGGTGGAGGGGTGACTCTCAGCATTATTATCCTTACATATCAAGATTCAGAGGCAAGAAACAATAAATTATTATCATTTCATGAAAATTAGCTCTTTCATATTATCATTAGCTATAACAATGGCTTTTACGAATTGTAAAAAAGATACCGTACCAACAATAGTTGTGCCTGCAACTCCAGCAACAACAACAACTACTACTCCTCCTTTTGTTGAATACCGCGATTCTTTTGTAGGTAATTATATTGGAACTTATTTATCAACTACTGTGACTGTTAGATACCCTAATTACGCACCTCCTATTGATACTACTTGTTATTTAAGCAATGTAATTGGTAACATAGCAAAATTAACATCAAACGATTCTGCATTGGTTTTTAGTTTGCCTAATAATCTTTCATCTCTCGATCCAAACATTCGGTATGGGAGCTTTAAAATTAATTCTGATGGAGAATTCATATATAGTACTCTTTATAAATACATTTTAAGTTATACTATACAATTTAAAAATGATTCATTATATCTAGATACTAAATGGATTACAAGTACCTCAGAATTTTATTCGCCTTATGTATCAAGATTCAGAGGTAAAAAGCAATAGTTTCAAAAGACACACAGCCCTGCGACCTCTCCGTTTTTTTCTCTACGTGATCTCTGGTTAAAAAAACACTATCAATCTCTCTACACACATTTTTAATGCCACCAATCCTATCAAACCAACCAACACCATTTTATATTTATGAAACGAAATGGCCTTAATATATACAACGCAAAAATTTAAGATCAAAACTCCCAATACAATTAATAATTGTCCAACTTCCAATCCTAAATTAAAACTGATCAAAGGAAAAACAACACTCTCCTCCTTATCCAACATAGCTTTCAATAAAAACGAAAAGCCCAAGCCGTGTATTAATCCAAAAAACACAATAAGTATATATATCCATTTAAGGTTTTTATTTTCTTTATTTAATAAGGAGTAAACTGCTGTTAGAAATATACTTAGTGCAATTAAAAATTCTATTAATTCGGGTTTAATCCTTAGCTGAATAGTTACACTTAATGCTAGTGAAATAGAATGACCAACCGTAAAAGCTGTGGTCATGAACAATAAAGGTTTCCATGTTTTAAATGAATAACCAATTGCTAATAACACAACAAATAAAATATGGTCATAGCCGCTAAGATCTAAAATATGCTCTACACCTGTACTGAACCATAACCAAAAGTCTCTCATTTTATTATCTTTGCTAAAAGTCCTAGAGTGTTACGAAATAAATTAATAATAATCTCACTAACAAGTATTTTGCTATTTGGTTTTAAACTATTACATCCGTTTTATTTAGGCATCACTCATTTTAAATATAATTCTAAAACCGAATCACTTGAAACCTCAGTAAAACTTTTTGTAAATGATTTTGAAGCTGCTCTAAAAAAGATAAATAACAAACCTGTTGATCTCATTAATGGAAAAAACAAAGATGAACTCAATAAGATGATAGATTCTTACATAAAGAATCACTTGAAGTTAAAAATTAATGGTAAAGAATCTCTTTATACCTTCATTGGTTTTGAATTGGAGAAAGATGTTGCATGGATTTATATTGAATATAAAAAAATCAAAAACATTAAAACTCTCGAAATAGAAAACACTTTACTCTATGATCACATCAATCAACAAACGAACATTGTTCGCATAGAAGTCAATGCAAATGAGCAAAGTACCAAGCTCAACTATCCCGAAAAAATCACTCAATTTAATTTTTAAGTCGGGTTAGACTATTAACAATTAACGACTCATAACGTTTTAAGTAATTAACAAAGCTGTGTGTAATCATAATTGCTTAACTATTCATTTACAGTAGATTGAATATCTATTTTTATCCAAATATAAAACGTGAAATAATGAGTTTCAACGACATCAAATCTGAATTACAATTAGTGCTTGACAGCGACGTAGCTTTACGTAAAGAATTTAACGACTTAAAACGTTCGTTAAGCGATTACAGAAATCAATTAATACTTCGTGATGAAGACTGTAAACGCCTGAATGTAAACATTGACGTGCTTAACACTAAGTTAACTGTAATGGAACGTGATAACACATTATACAAAAGTGAAATTACATCATTCAAAGAACTACGCACCAATATAAAAGAACAATTGCAAGAAAAGCAAGCTGAAATTGATGCGCGTTTTGAAGAAATAAATGCATTAAAATCTGAATTAGAAACAATAGCAAGTAGTTACGAAGCAAAAATTGACGTTGTTAAAGAAGAAGCTTCAAATGAATTAGCACAAGTAAAACAAAATTACGAAAGTCAGATCAGCGACTTAAGAAGTGGTTCACATTATAAAGAATTAGGATTAAAAGATGAGTTTGAAAACAGGATCAACGAAATAACAAGTTCATTTGCTGAAAAAGAGTTAAACCTATTAAATAGTCATGAAGAAGCTTTAACTTCGGTGACAACTTCATACGAAAATCAAATTTCAGAATTAAAGAACAGTTACGAATCTCAAATAAGTAATTCAGCTTCTGAAAGTGAAACAAAAATTAATAGTTTAAAATACACTTACGAAACAAGCATCGCTAATATAGAAAGTGCTTATACACAAAAAATTGAATCTATTGAATACGGTTATAAAAATCAAATCAGTGCTTTAAAGCTTGAACATGAAGAAGAAAGAGCTGGTTTAGTTAGTTCTTATAATATAAAGATAGAAGAATTACAATCTCAACTGACAACAACCGAAACAGATTTAAGAACAAATTATGAAAGTATAATTGGAGAATTAAAATCTCAATTAAGTACAAGTGTTTCAGAAATTACATCTTCGTACGAATCAAAAATCTCTTCTTTAACTTCTGAGTTCACCGAAAAAGAACAAAGTTTAATTTCAAGTCATGAGTCGCAAATATCTGAATTACAAACTCAGTTTAATTCTGAAATAGAATCTTTGAAGACTACTTATGAAGAAAAACTTTCAAATACAGTAATTCATTCAAATACTCAAAACTCTAAGCTAGTTGATGAATTAAGCAAAGGACAAGCAGAAGCAGATTTAAGTAAAGAAGAAATAAGTGATTTGAATTCTCAGGTTAGTGAGCAAAACTGGGCAATCTATACACTTAACTGCGAAATTCAAAATTACAATTCAAAATTAAATGAAAGTGCTAAATCATTTTCAGAATTAACAAACGAATTTGAAAGCTATAAGCAATCACAATCATTAACTCAAACAGAACAAGTAAGTCAGTTGAATGCTCAAATTGAAGTATTAAATGCTGAGATCAATAACCTGGTATCTGTTATTGAGAAAGCGAGTAACCAGCAAACAGAAACAGAACAATTATTAAATTCAAAAACAGAGGAAGCTAACCAATTATTTATTCAAAATGGCGATCTTACTTCACAAATTTCTGAGTTAACCAATTTATTGGCAACCAAGGAAAATGAGCTGGATGAAGCAAGATCGTCATTCACCTCTGAAAAAGAATCTCTTAAGACAACTTTAGCTTCTGAATTTGAAGAAAGAATAAGTGCAAATGCAATTGAATACGAAAAACTATTGGTAGAGAACACTAATTTGATTAGCGAAATTGATGATGCACTTACAAAAGTTGAAACATTAGAGTCTGAACTTGGTATTATAAAAGCTGAATTAGATGAAACTAAAACTACCAATGCCGGAAAAGTTGAAGATCTAAAAGAAACTTTAAATAACAAGAACTTTGAGATCACCAATATTTCTGCCAATAATTCAGCCCTTAACGCAGAACTTTCTAAATTAAAATCAGAAGTTGAGTCTTTAAGTTCACAAGTATCTGAATCATCTCAAAATTCTGAACTGGTTCATAGTCTCCAAGATAATTTAGAATCTCTAACTTCAGAAAAAAACACGTTATTATCTGAAATCAATTTATTACACACAACTATTACTGAATTAAATGAGTCTACAGTGAGTCTCAATAATAAAGTTTCTGAATACCAAAGTCAAATTGAAGACCTTAAAACAAATAAAAGTACAGTTGAAGACGATGATTTTATCGACAAACTTTTTAAACAAATAGATGCATTAAACGACGAACGTTTCAAACTTCTTACCGAGAAAGAAGAAATGGCTTCGCAATTGCTAAAAATGAATGATGTAATATCAGGTATTTCCCAAAATATTGATAGTCAGTCAATTGATGTTAGTGATTTGAATAGTCACAGGAAAAATGTTATATTAGCGAAATATTCAGATGGGAAGAGTGAAACAACCCAGATGAAGAAACAAATAAATGATTTGGTGCGTGAAATTGATAAATGCATTGCGTTATTAAGTGCTTAATTTAACGCCCTCTTTTAATGAGTGAAGTAAGTATAAATTTAGAAATAGCCGGGAGTATGTATCCGGTAAAGATAAGTTCTGCTGATGAAGGGAAGTTAAGAGAGGTAGTTACTATAATAAATACTAAAATTGTAGAATTCGAAAAGAATTATGCAGTTAAAGATAAAAAAGATGTTCTGGCAATGGTTACCCTGCAATTAGTATCGCAGTATTACAAAGATGTCAAAACAAGTGAAGAAGAATTAAGCCATTTAAGATCAATGCTAACTGATGTAGAACAAATGCTGAAAGAGCATAAACAAAACATCAGAAATATAGAAGAGTAGTTTTATATTATTAATTATATTCCACGCACAAAAATGAGTTCTGCTTATTTTTGTGCGTTTTTTTTTAACTTAAATAGAATTGTAAAATGGAAACATTAACCATCATATACATTGCAGGGGCGCTTATTGTCGGGGTTATAGCCGGATTTTTAATTGCCGGAAGTAAATTAAATGCGAGTGCCAAAAAAGAGAAGGAGAATTTGATCAAAGAAGCGGAAGTTAAAGCAGAAGCAACTAAACAGGAGAAAATACTTCAAGCAAAAGAAAAATTCTTACAATTAAAATCTGAACACGATAAATCTGTTCAAGAAAGAACAAACCAGATTTCGGTTGCTGAAAATAAGATCAAACAAAAAGACAATGATCTTTCTAAAAAATTAGAAGATGCTAATCGCAAAGAAAAAGAATTAGAGAATGCCAAAAATCAGGCAGCTCAACAAATAGAAGTTTATAAAAGCAAAGTTGAAGAAGTTGAAAAAGGACATCGTAAACAAGTAGAAATGCTTGAAAAAGTGAGTGGCATGAAAGCTGATGATGCCAAAGCACAATTAGTAGAAAGCATTAAAGCAGAAGCTAAAACTCAAGCCATGTCTTACATAAAAGACACCATGGACGAAGCAAAAATCAATGCAAATAAAGAAGCTAAACGAATTATTTTACAAACCATTCAGCGTGTAGCAACAGAAACCGCTATCGAAAATTCAATTTCTGTTTTTCATATTGAAGGTGATGAAACTAAAGGAAGAATTATTGGTCGCGAAGGCCGTAACATTCGTGCATTAGAAGCTGCTACAGGAGTTGAAATTATTGTAGATGATACTCCTGATGCTATTACTTTAAGTTGTTTTGATTCTATTCGTCGCGAAATGTGCCGTTTAGCTTTGCACCAACTGGTATCTGACGGACGAATCCATCCAGCCCGTATTGAAGAAGTGGTTGAAAAAACCAAAAAGATGTTGGAGGAAGAAATAATTGAAACCGGAAAACGTACTTGTATCGATCTCGGGATTCATGGTTTACATCCTGAGTTAATTCGTATGGTTGGCCGCATGAAATACCGTTCATCATATGGACAAAATTTATTACAACACAGTAGAGAAGTTGCAAACCTTTGTGCCATCATGGCAAGTGAAATGGGCTTAAATCCTAAAGTTGCTAAACGTGCGGGTTTATTACATGATATTGGAAAAGTACCTGATAACGAACCTGAATTGCCTCATGCATTATTAGGAATGAAATTAGCTGAGCAGTACAAAGAAAAACCTGAGGTATGTAATGCAATTGGAGCTCACCACGATGAAATTGAAATGACAACTTTATATGCACCAATCATCCAAGTATGCGACGCTATTAGTGGTGCTCGCCCGGGTGCTCGTCGCGAAATTGCCGAACAATATATTAAACGTTTAAAAGATTTGGAAGCAATTTCATTAAGTTATGAAGGCGTAGATAAAACATATGCGATACAAGCAGGAAGAGAATTACGTGTTATTGTTTCAAGTGAAAAAGTGACTGATGCAAGAGCAGAACAATTGGCATTTGAGATTTCTCAAAAAATTCAAACCGAAATGACTTACCCTGGTCAGGTTAAAGTTACGGTGATCAGAGAAACAAGAGCAACGAGTTACGCTAAATAAGATTTAGAAATATTTATTTTTCATTAGCCGAATCAAATTTGATTCGGCTTTTTTATTGACTTCAAATAAGCTCATATTATGTTTTTGATATTAAACCATTTTACTTTATTTTAGCAATAATAATGTTATCATGAAAATTTTCAAACACCTAATAATCACTTCCAAATAATGAGTTCTCAGGCTTTTGAATTACTTATACTCGGCAGCAGTTCCGCATCACCTACTGCAGATAGAAATCAAAGCGCCCAACTCTTAAACATTGCAGAACGTTTTTTTTTAATTGATTGCGGAGAGGCTACACAAATTCAACTCCGAAAATTCAAAGCAAAATTTCAAAAAGTTGATCATGTTTTTATTAGCCATTTACATGGTGATCATTTTTTTGGATTGCCGGGTTATTTAGGTAGCATGCATCTTTTAGGCCGACAACAAGAACTAAATATTTATTGTCCAAAAGAACTAAAAAGTATCATAGATCTTATTCACGAAGTTTCAGAAACCAAATTAAACTATCCTGTTAAATGGCATTTTACTGATAACTCAAAACAGAATTTAATTTTTGAAGATGATAAAGTAGAAGTGTATTCCTTTCCTTTAAAGCATCGCATTTATTGTACAGGCTTTTTATTTAAAGAGAAACCATTTCCTCGCAAGATCGATAAATTTTTAATGGATAAACATGAAGTCTCAACCGCAGATGTACATTTACTGCGGGCTGGATTAGATGTTACAAATAGCAAAGGAGAATTAATTAAAAACTTTGAAGTTACTTTAGATCCACCCAAGAGCAGATCCTATGCCTATTGCAGCGATACCAAATATGATGAAACGTTAGTGCAATATATTAAAGATGTTTATCTCCTTTATCACGAAAGTACTTTCTTAGATGATAAGATCGATCGTGCAAAACAAACCTTTCACTCTACTGCTAAACAAGCTGCGAGCATTGCAAAATTAGCGAACGTAAAAAAATTACTGCTTGGTCATTATTCTGCACGTTACGGCGACTTAAGCCAGTTTGTTAAAGAGGCAAGTGAGGTATTTCAAAATTGCGCTTTATCTGTTGAAGGTGAAACGGTTCTTGTGGAACACTCAGAATAGAATTCTCAATTCTTCAAAATAAATTTCCTTAAAAAATTTATCGCTGCATTTGCTGTCATTACAATATTGCGCTGACGATTATCACCAAACTGAAATTGCTTCGCTAATGTTTTTTTACCGTCGCTAACTGCTATCCAAACATAGCCAACCGGCTTTTCAGAAGTTCCTCCACCCGGGCCGGCTATACCACTGATTGATAAAGAAAAATGAGAATGAAATTTACTTAATACATTTTCTGCCAGCTCAATCACACATTCTTTACTCACGGCTCCCACTTTTTCAAAAACAGAATTATCTACATGTAATAATTCATGTTTGGCAAAATTATTGTACGGCACTATGCTTCCTTTAAAAATATCTGAGCTTCCTGCAATAGCAGTAAACAATGATGATACATAACCTCCGGTACAACTCTCTGCAATTGCAATAGTTTGTTTTTTTTTACGCAATAATTCAGATGTTACTTTCTCAATCGAAGGCATTTCTTCCCCATAATTTTCAAATCCAAAAACGTACTCTTTTATTTGTGGAATTAATTTTTCAATTTCATTATCAATATTTTTCTTAAGCTCACTAATATTTTCTCCACTTGATGAAAGCCGTAAACGAACTAAACCGGGTTGTGGCAAGTATGCCAGCTTAATGTTTTTCGTTATTAAATTATCTTCCCATTTCTCGATCAACTCAGCGATCATACTCTCACCTATTCCCTGCGTTAAAACTGTTTTATGATAAATATGAGGTAATTTAAATTCTGATTTTATTGCAGGCAGAATTTCTGCAATCATCATTTCCTTCATTTCATAAGGCACGCCAGGCATAGAAATAAATTGCGTTTTACCTTTTAGCATCCACATTCCCGGTGCTGTTCCACTTTTATTCTTGATAACCCTGCTTCCTTTTGGTATCAAAGCCTGATCTTTATTTATCTGTGACACTTCCCTTCCTCGTTTAATAAAAAAAGAACTAACATCTATTAAAACAGCTTCATCTAATATTAATTCGGTTCCAAAAAAATGAGCGAATGTTTTCTTTGTAATATCATCTTTGGTCGGACCCAATCCTCCCGTAATAAAAACAAAATCTGCCCTTTCGGTTGCATCCTCTAAAGCTTTTAGAATATCCCTCTCATCGTCACTTACAGAAGCCATATGAACAACTTTAATTCCGATCTGGTTCAATTGTTGAGCAATCCAAACTGAATTGGTATTGGTAATTTGGCCTATTAAAATTTCATCCCCAATAGTTAATATCTCTGCCCGCATGTTTTATATGTATTTATAAAAAACAATTATAATTGATTTATGTTATAAAAAACAGTTTATTTTTGTGTAAAATATCAAACAATGAAAAAAATTCTGGCAATAAGCGCTTTGTTCGCAATAAGTTTTTCCGGTTATAGTCAATCGCTAATGGAGAAAATGAAACACAAAAAAGATTCCATTGAAAAACATATGAAGGAAAAAGAGAAAGGTGGATCTACTCCTGCTTTAAGTAATGAAGAAGTTGTGAAGGGTTTACGAGAAGCATTAACCGTTGGTACCAACAATTCATCAGGTCTCGCCAGTAAATTAGATGGCTATTATAAAAACCCGCGTATTTTTATTCCTTGGCCGGCAGAGGCTCAGGATATGAAAGTTAAACTTTCTGAATTAGGCATGTCAGAAAAAGTTAATGAGTTTGAAACAAGCTTAAACCGCGCAGCCGAAGAAGCAGCAAAAAGTGCGGCACCTGTTTTTGTTGATGCAATTACCAATATGAGTTTAACAGATGGTTTCGCTATTTTAAAAGGTGCAGATACGGCTGCAACAAATTACTTGCGTAAAACGACTTATTCACCATTGAAAGATAAATTTAAGCCAATTGTAAAAGATGCAATTGAAAAGGTGAAGGTTACAAGTTATTGGACTCCATTAGTAACCAAGTACAACAAAATACCAGGTGTTAAAAAACAAAATCCTGATTTGGATGAATATGTTACTATTAAAGCAATCGATGGTTTAATGGTTTTGATCGCTGACGAAGAAGCCAAGATCAGAAAAGATCCTGCAGCAAGGGTTACAGACCTATTGAAAAAAGTTTTCGCAAAATAACTGCCAGTTTTTTAACCGAAATTAACTTTAATCTCTTGAATAAAAATGGATAAATGTCGTTTATTTTCTGCGCCTCGCATTTTATAATTAATATATTTGAATATGAAGTTTGACATTAAAAAATTCTTGCCTCACATTGCTGGCATCGTTTTATTTTCAGTTTTAACACTGATGTTTTTTAAACCTTTATTAAGTGGTAAAGAGCTGAAACAAGGTGATATCGATCGTCACAAAGGCATGAGCAAAGAGATTGCTGATTTCAGAGAAAAAAATCATGCAGAACCATTATGGACAAACTCCATGTTTGGTGGGATGCCAGCGTATCAAATTTCAACTCTATATCCCGGGAATTGGCTTACACATTTAGATGCCGCATTTAAATTATTTATGCCGCATCCGTCCGGTTATTTATTCCTGTACTTTTTAGGATTTTTCATTTTACTATTATGTCTAAAAATAGATCCCTGGCTTGCTATTATTGGCGCCATTGCTTATGGACTAAGTAGTTATTTTTTAATAATTATTGAAGCAGGACATAATTCAAAAGCAAATGCGTTAGGATATTTACCCGCATTATTAGGTGGGATTATTTTATTATTTAATGGGCGGATATGGCTTGGATTTGCGCTTACAGCTCTTTTCACTGCAATGGAATTAAATGCAAATCACGTTCAGATTTCTTATTACGGTTATATTTTAATCGGATTTGTTGTTTTAGGATATTTTATTTCGGCAATCAAATCAAAAAGCATTAAGTCGTTTGGAATTGCTTTATCCCTTTTTATTGTATCAACTTTATTAGGTGTTTTACCTAATGCTGGCAATTTAATGTGTACCAATGAATACGGTAAATTAAGTACACGCGGAAAAAGTGATTTAACTATAAACGAGAATTTAGAAAAGAATACTAAAAATGCAACTTCCGGTTTAGATAAAGATTATGCAACACAATGGAGTTACGGTGTTGGAGAAACATTTACATTTCTGATACCTGATTTTAAAGGTGGTCCGAGTAACTCCATACAAAAAGCAGATGCTAATGCTTTGAAAAAAGTAAACCCTGAATTCAAAGAACAAGTAGCATCTATGAGTTCTTATTTTGGTGATCAACCCTTTACAAGTGGTCCGGTTTATATTGGCGCCATCATTATTTTTCTCGCTTTCATAGGCATGTTTATTGTCAAAAATAATTTAAAGTGGTCGTTGTTTGCAGTTACGCTTTTAACGATTGCCTTAAGCTGGGGAAGTAATTACCCCTGGTTAAGTGACTTTTTTATGGATCACATTCCGGACTACAATAAATTTCGTGCAGTAAGTATGATATTAGTAGTTGCCGAATTAACCATTCCTCTATTAGCGATCATGGCAGTTAACGAACTGATCAAAAATAAAAACTGGAATGAAAAAATTAATTTAAGGATTTATTCAAAAGGTTTAGAATTGAAAAAAATATTTTTTATTTCGTTCGCAGTTATCGGTGGCTTTTGTTTGCTGTGCTATCTTATTCCTTCCGTATTTAATTCTTTTCAGGTAAATAATGAAGAAAAAATATTGGTAAATGAATATGTAAAAGGTGGAAACCCAGAGTCGCAAGTGAAACCATTTGTAGCGCAAATGATGCCTGAGCTGGAAAAGGCTCGTGAAGCTATTTTCAGAGCGGATGCATTTCGCTCATTCATTTTTATTTTATTGGCAGCGATTTTTATTTATTTATTTTTCACAAACAAAATCAAAAAAGAAATATTGTTATCTGCACTTGGTTTATTTGTTTTGATTGATTTATGGACGGTTGACACGCGTTACCTAGATGAAAAATCGTTCGTTCCAAAATCACAAAATCTTTTAGATCTCACACAAAAATCAGAAGCAGATGAAATTATTTTATCCGATAAAAGTTTAAACAAGCGCGTATTGAATTTAGGAGTTAACACTTTTAATGATGCTTCTACGTCTTATTATCATCAGTCTATTGGTGGTTATCATGGTGCCAAATTAAAAAAATATCAAGAGTTGATTGATTTTCATTTAACAAAAGAAATTAATACTTTTTATGCCGGTGCCAGTAAAGCGCTTGCTCAGGATACAACCATGAATGATCTGATGTCTCAATTGAACGTTATAAATATGTTGAACACCAAGTATTTTATTGTCCCTGGCAGAGAAAGAGGTACGGTGATTCCATTCAAAAACAGACAAGCAAATGGAAATGCATGGTTTATTAAAAATGTAAAAACGGTTCCAAATTCTGATGATGAAATTATCGCACTTTATAAAACAAATACAAAAACGGAAGTTGTAATTCAAAATAAATTCAAGCAAGAAATTAATTATAAAGATTCATACCCGGGAGAAGGCATCATTCAATTAACAGGCTATGAACCAAATCATCTTGTTTATGATAGCCAGACTGCAAATGAAGAAATGGCAGTGTTTTCTGAAATATATTATCCGTTTGGCTGGAATGCATATATCGACGGACAATTAAAGCCTCACGCTTCAGCTGATTATGTTTTAAGAACAATGGTTATTCCTGCAGGAAAGCATAAAATTGAATTTAAATTTGAGCCTAAAACATATCAAACAGGCAACAGTATTGCTATGATTGGCTCTGCACTGCTTTTCTTAAGTGTTGGACTTGGCATTTACTTCGAATTTAAAAACAAAAAATCTGTTAATTAAATAACAATAAACAAGCTCATTTGTCATGATATTTATGACAGAAATACTCTAATTTTGATTGGAACGATTATTGAAATAACACTAACAATTAAAACCTAATATTATGGCATTAGAAATAACAGACGCTAACTTTGAACAGTTAGTATTAAAAAGTGACAAACCTGTACTGGTTGATTTTTGGGCAGAATGGTGTGGTCCTTGCCGCATGGTTGGTCCGGTAGTTGAAGAATTATCAAAAGAATATGATGGTAGAGCAGTTATTGGTAAAGTAAATGTTGATCATAATTCTGAGATAAGCACCAAGTTTGGTATCAGAAATATTCCGACTATTTTGTATTTTAAAAATGGGCAAGTTGTAGATAAGCAAGTTGGTGTTGCACCAAAAGCTTCTCTTGCTGCGAAGTTAGATGCTCAGATTTAATTTTTTAAATGAATTTTAAAAAAGTCCTTCCAACAGAATTGTTGGAAGGACTTTTTTTATTTAATATAAATACGTGATCATATCATCAAATATAGAATTGGAAGGTATTACTAAAATAAGCGAGGTCGTTGGAATCACGCTTAAAAAAATGCGGGAGTATGCAAAACCTGGTATATCTACAAAAGATTTGGATAATTACGGGATGCAAATTCTAAATGATTTTGGTGCGAGATCGGCTCCAATGTTAGCTTATAATTTTCCGGGATATACATGTATCAGTATAAACAATGAAATTGCACATGGCGTTCCTTCAGATAAAAAAATATTGAAAGAAGGTGATCTTATAAATATTGACGTATCTGCAGAACTGAATGGGTATTGGTCTGACAATGGAGGCTCATTTGTTTTAGGACAAGATTTTCATAATTATTCACCACTTATAAATGCCTCAAAAGTAATTTTACATAATGCAATTTCTAAAATTAAAAGTGGTGTGAGGATTTCTGAAATTGGAAAACTTATAAATAATGAAGCGAAAAAAAGTGGGTTCAAAGTTATTAAAAATTTAACCGGACATGGTGTTGGTAGAAGTTTGCATGAAGAACCGGAAGAAATTGCAAACTTTAAAGATCATTTGGATTTAAGAAAGTTTCAAAAAAATTCAGTCGTTGCAATCGAAACATTTATTGCTACTCATTCTTCGTATGCAAATCCTGAAAAAGATGGGTGGACCTTAACAGGTGATAAAGGAGGCTGCGCGGCTCAACACGAACACACAATTATTGTTACGGATGATAAGCCAAAAATATTAACGCTTTGTAACGCAATTTGGGAATAAAGTAGAACGCCTTAATTATATTGAAGATACAGACACGGTAATTATTGGGAAAAACAATTTTTAGTTTTCGATGTTTTTTTCATTTACACCTTTAATAAAATCGCTAATCAGGTAAGCAATTAACTTACCTGTTTTGTTATCTGCCTTTCTGTGTGCTAATACCGGAGCACCTTCAGCAATATGCAAATAAGCTGAGTTTAAATTTTTTCCGCAATTATAAACAAATTGTCGGGCTTGTAAGGTGCTAATTCCGCTGCTCGTTTTTGCGCTAGTAGGTATATTGGTAATTGCATCCAGATCGAGTTCTACACCACAAACATTATCTTTTACATAATTCAAACAACGTTCCATCGCAATTTTAAAATCAATTTTCTCTCTCACAAAAATATCCTCAAACGATTGAAACATAAATTGATTAGGTGTGTTTATAAAATAAGAAAGTGCTTCAGAATTATTGTATTGTTCGTGCAAACCCAACACACAATATTTCTGCATAAAACCATCATTGTATGCGTAACTGAATCCATTACCACTATGTCTGCCTTCCAAAGTGCGTAAATCAGCATGCGCATCGCAATTGATCACATTAATTTTTTTATTTAATGATTCAGAATAACCTGAAATATTTCCATATGCATTGTTATGACCTCCTCCAATCACAATAGCTATTTTATTGCAAGTAGCAATAGTTTTTAAAACACTTTTTACTCTTGTATCTATTTCTGACGTGAGCGTTCTTAATTTTTTGAGATCGGTTGGTATTTTCTGATTCAAATGTTCCGCTTCATGCATTAAATCTGCAACATGAATAGTGCCTGCAACAATTAAATCTCTTCCCCTTAAAAAAATATTATTCTGTTGATTTAAAAAACTATCTAATCCGGGAATAAAAGCAGTATTAGCACCACCTCTTCCCATATTTGCTCTCACTCCAATATCTTCCGGAATACCAATAATTACAAAACGTTTATCCATACCACTCAACTCTTCTTTAAAAGAAGAAGCATCCTTGATAAAAGTAACTGAACCACCAATCCTTTCTTCGCCATTTCTAGTTCTTACCAAACTAGCAATTTCTTTAGGATTCAATACATTAAAATTTACCATCAATTCGTTTGAAATATGAACAAAAGTAATATATTTGTTGAACCTAAATTCGAATTAATAAAATGAAAAAATCTAACCAATTTATTTGTCTTACAGTAACCACATTGCTTTTAGCATCATGTGGACATGAAACAACACAAGAAGATAAGGGACTTGCAACAGATAGCTCAACAGTTACTGTTAAAGACACCACACCCGTAACGGTTGATGATGGCACCAAATTTAAGTTCGATTTTGCTTTAGCAAACATTCCATCTCCAGCACAAAGCATGAATGAACTTTCAACATGGGGAGTAGATTATAATAATGCATTTTTAAACGATACAAAAAAGGCAAAAACATATAGTACTGAGTTTTCGAAAGCGGTTAATTTAGGTATCTATAATATTGATATGGCTTATGCAATTGTTCACCAAAATGGAGAAGATGTTTTAAAATACATGAAAACCGTTTTAATTGCTTCTGATGGTTTGGGATTAAAAGGAGCCATTGATCAAATGGTTGGTAAAAGAGCGGAACAAAATATTGCTATAAAAGATTCTTTACTTCGTATTTTAGATGAGATTCTCATTAAAAGTGATGGTTATTTAAGAACCAATGAGCGTTTATATACAGCAGCTGTAGTCTTTTCAGGTTCATGGGTGGAAAGCTTGTATTTAACTTGTAAAATGGCTGAATCTACAACTGATGAGGCAATTAAGGCAAAGGTTTATAAGCATTTATGGGAACAACGATTCCATTTGAATAATTTAATTATTATGATGGAAGATTATAAAGATAAAAAAGAAGCAGTTGATTTGAATGCAGATTTCAAAGTAATTCATAAAGAGATTAATGACATTAAAAAAGCTGAAGATATAACAGCAGCCAAATTTAAATCGATAAGCGAAAAGATATACGCCTTGAGAGATAAATTGACAAAGTAGAAAGAACTTCTCTTAATTATTAAGTATAAATCCCGGCTAACAGCTGGGGTTTTTTATTTATGGATATCCTTAATTGTTTCTCTTACTCTTCAATTAAGAAAGACCCTTTTATTCATCATAACTTAGCTGTTTTCTTTCCTCTAAGACTCAAGAACCCATTCTTATAGTAGTAATAAAGTAAGTTTTATATAATCTTCGCACAAATTAATCACAATAAAAAAACCCCGATCCAAAAGAATCGGGGTTTAAATTTTGTTTCAGATTAGAAATGCCATAAATCATGTTCCCATCTAAAAATATCGCCTTTAATACGATCGCTTTCTAATAAAGCATCTATTCCTCTCGCATATTGCATTATTGCACGGTCATAAACATTTGTTTCTTTTGTAATATTACTTGAAAACTGCCGTTTCCAAAAAATATCCTCAAAAGTTCTGCGCTCGCTATCATTCTTGGTGTTAAACACTTCATGCTTTGCAAATAAAGGTCTGCAAGCAGGGAAATAAACCCAAAATTGCTCTCTTACAGCTTCTTTCTCTTCATCATAAGTAAATACACCCATTCCAATAATACGCACTTCTAAAACTGATTTTTGCTTATCAAAGAACCAATCTTCTTTTAACCTATAAGAACGGATTTTAGCATAGATAGAAGTTGAATCACAAGTAAATACTTTAGTTAAAATCTCATTACCTTCTGCATCCACATTACTTTGCTCTAATGAGTCACATTTCTTAATTTTATCTCGAACTGCGGACAACTCATAGGGTACAATAAATTCTTCAGAATCAAATGCAAGTAAAGTTCCATTCAATATGTATTTTGCTAATACTTGAAACAATGATTTTCTTCCAGTAAGATCTTCGGTTGGATAATATAAAACTTGATTTTGTTTTTCACGCATATCAAGCTCACGCCACACACGTTTTTCCCATGTAACATCACCTTCACGAAGATGCGTATAAGGAATGAACTTTCTGTTCACAGCATTTTCTTTGTCGTAAATACCATCTTTGTAATCACCATTACTAAAAATAGTTGGACCTTGCGGAAATAACATTCCGAAAGAAAGAAGAGCCATTACTATTAAAATACTTCTTGTCATGTGTTTTTATTTTATTTCTTTATAACGCTTAATTCAACAGAAGTTACACTCCTATTTCAATCATGTTATTTTACTTTTATTGTAACACCAGGTATATTTCTAATAGACCCATCTGGTCCTTTAGCCTTAACGTTTTCAACAAATATTTTACTTCCAACACCAGCTGATGCTAAAATAGCGCGTGCGCCACCTGAAAGACTATTCCCGCTACAAACTTCAGATTTTAAAGCACCTTTTACAACAGCAGTTAATTCAAAAGAGATAACAACGAATTTGGCATCAAAGTCAAAACCAGGTAAATCAGCAACTACACCACCAATTTGACTTAATTCAACTTTCTTCATATCCACGTTACCAGACTTACCACCCACTTTAGCAACTGGATCTGGAATTTTCTTTACACGGAATTTTACTGGAGGGCCTTGAGGTTTAGTACCATCTTTAGTTTTAGCTGATACAGAAATAATCAATGTTCCGGGAGTTGTAGCATTTACAATAAATTTACCACCTTGACCACCTGTTTTTGTTGCGCCGCAACCACTGAAACTTACTTGTAAATCTGTTGGCGAAACACCAGCTGCAGAAACTGCAATTGGATTTGGAACACCAATATATAATACGTTCATTTTTTCTGCAGCAACTGCAACTGCAGGAGCAGCTACCATGTATGATGCTTGAAAAGGATAATTATCAAAACTTCCATCTGGTTTTTTAAATTTAATGATACCTTTATAAGTTTGTTCGCCTTGACCACTTGTCCCAACTTCAAATTTACCCATACCACCTTCAATTGGCATAGGCGTTCCACCTGCACCAGTAGCAGAGTCTGCACCAAGCAATACCTGCATCATGTCAGCAGTCATAGCACTTGAAGAAGCAGCTAAAAAGATATCTGCTTTGTATGGTTGACCTGCTTGAATATATGATGATGGAGCAATAACTTTAGCATTTAAGCGATCGAATTTAATAGCCAATTTACCACTAGCCGCACTATATTCGCCTAAAATTTCAGCATCCAGATTTTTTAAATCGGCTTGCATTTTATTTAAATTAGTAATAACAGCAGCTTCTGGTAAGTGATAAAAATTTTCAACATCCCAAGTCATTTTAATGCCATCTTCTTCGGCACCACTATCGTGGGGCTTCATGCTTTCAAATTTCTTCTTTAGATTTTCGTAGATCTCAGGTAAAAATCTGGTTTTTTTATCTTGTTGCATTGCATTCAACTGAGTTATTAAACCATCCATTAATGTATTCATTTTTCTCTTCAGTTCTAATGCAGAATTTGGTTTGTCTTCGGGTGCAGCAGCATCGGCTCCAATTAAAATATGAGTTGGCATATCATAATTATCAAGTGATGCAGCAAATCTCAATTGCATAGTATCTCCACCACCAAGTTTCTCAGTTTCCTCAAATACTATTTTTTTCAAACCATCGATATACTTTACAACCTCATTTATTTTTGCTTCAGCTTCTACAGCTTTGTCGTAATAAGGTTTTGCAGCAGGGTTACCATTAATTGTATTTTGAAAAGCATCCATAACACGCTTATTATTAGCGGTAAGGTTTGCCTTACTTTTCTCCATACTCTCGTTTACAGTTACGTAACCCTTCAAAATTTGTTTTGATACGTTCATAGCCAAAAGTGCAGTGAGTACTAAGTACATCATACCAATCATCTTCTGTCTAGGGGTTTCTTTGCCTCCGCCCATTTTTTATAATTTCTTTAAAGTTTAATACTAAGTTTTTTATGAAAATATTTACTCTGCTTTAAAGCAGAGTAAATATTAATTATTTATTGTAATTCATTGCACTTAACATATTGCCATAAATCGTATTTAATGCAGTTAAGTTAGTTGATAATGAAGACATTTCCTGACGGTACTTACGTGTATCTTCAACTGAATCATTTAAGTTCTTCATTAAGTCATGTAAACCATCATAGAATTTGCTAGTTGCATCTAAATGATCTTTGCTGCCTTGTAATTGTAACTCATAAGTTGCATTTAAAGCAGATAAGTTTTTAGAAACTTTATTTAATGATTCACCAATTGAATAACCTGCATCATTTGAATTTGCAAGATCTTCCATCGATTTCGCGGCACTTTTATAGGTGTCAGCTAATGTAGAAACGTTTTGTGAAGCAGCCTTAACACTTGATACATATTCGCTTGTAGCACTATGCGCGTCACTAATATCCCCAATTTTATTTGCTGAATCACTTAAAGTTTTCATACCAGTTCCCAAACTTTCAATCAAGTCTGGACCAATTTTAGCTTCTTCCAACATTTTATCTAATTGCTGTGATATAGGTAAACTTGAATGTCCTTCAGGAATTTCTTCGTGACCCATTCCCGCTAACTCAGGATAAGCTAACGTCCAATCAACCTCCTCATGGGGAATATCAATACCGAATAAACAAAATAGTACAGCCTCAGTACCTAATCCTCCAATAAGGGCTGCAGAAGCTCCAGGCCAGTGCATAATTTTAAATAACGCTCCTATAATTACGATTGCCGCGCCGAAGCAAGACGCTAAGTGTAAGTATCTCTTGAAGCCCGTTACTTTTCCTAATTTACTCATAGTGATGTGTTTTGTGTTTGTTAGTGATTTGTTTTATTTGTTTGTGTTTTGTGTTTTAAATTAATCTACTAAATTTCATCTCCTTTAGCACGACCTAAATAAGTCATTACATTCCGGAAACCTAAGTAACATTTAGCAGTATCCTGATATTCATATTGCCTTGCACTTGTTTGTAAGAAATAACCAACGTCTTTCCAGCTACCACCACGAATTACTTTACGTTTTAGTACATTGGCATCTTTATCTTGCGCTTCATAAACATAATCAGGATTTAAATCATGTTGGAAGTCGTAAGCTGATTCATCAAAAGCATTACTTGTCCACTCTGAAACGTTACCTGCCATACAATATAAACCAAAATCATTAGGATTATATGAATAAATGTAAACTGAATGGAAACCACCATCATCAATATATGAACCACGCATTGGTTTAAAGTTACCTAAGAAACATCCACGTGAGTTACGGATATAAGGACCGCCCCAAGGGTATGGAGATTTATCAAGACCACCACGAGCAGCATATTCCCATTCACTTTCAGTTGGTAAACGGAAATCATTTACGATTGATTGACCTGTTCCCATTAAGAAATTGTTTAATAATAAAGATCTCCAAATTGAGAATGCACGAGCTTGTTTCCAAGTTACACCTACAACAGGATAATCATCATAAGCTGGATGCCAGAAATACATATTAGTTAAAGGCTCATTAAATGAATAAGTATAATCATGAACCCAAGCTAAAGTATCAGGGTAAACGTTTATAATGTCCTTAATAATGAATACTGAACGATCTACACCATTTCTAACTCTTTCTCTATAGTTATTAGCACCAATCGATTCCTGATCTTTTACATTATATGTACCTAAAGTCTTACTATCTTTTGCAGGATCTCCAACAGCAGTAGAAACTCCACCCGGTGCACCATTTTGGCCATCATTTAAATTCACACCGTTAGGATAATCAGCTTTCTTATAATCATGTGCAGCATCTTGAACGTCAGAAGATTTATTTGAACGGAAACGATTTGTTTTTGAAGCTGCTAACCTAATATCTATTCTATAATATTCGTAATTTAATTTACGGGTATCAATTTCTTTACGGTTATAAAAACGTTCTCCTTCAGGAAGATACATTGGTTGAAGATCTGCACGATAATCATCGTCAGCACTTTCCCAATTGATCTTTTTATCCCAGTTAATATATGGATCTTGTAAGTTATTATCACCCTTGAAAACCGGCCAAACTGCTAAATAATCATCTTGAGATATTTGATAGTCTTCCGCATCTCCGTTTGAACCAAAAGCCAATAATTTACGAGCTATTGAATCACGAACCCAGTATACAAACTGACGGTACTCGTTATTTGAAATTTCGGAATCATCAATATAAAAAGCTTGTACCGAAACCATTTTTGATTTGGTTGTGTGAGCCATAGGAGCTTCTTCATCATCTGGCCCCATGTGATATGAGCCCATAGGAATGTAAAGAGTACCAAATGGATCTGGTTGGTACCACTTCTCGCGGCCAACTACGCCAACTAATTCAGCACTGTGTTTATTACAACCGACTATAACGGCTATAAACGAAGCTAATATCAGTAGTTTTTTCATATTCTTTTTTTTATAACACCACTAACAATAAAAGTTACAAATGTTTCGTGTTAAAAAGTTATTAACAGTTATTGTTAGTTGTAAGTGGTTTCAACGATAATTAAATAAAAAGGTTTCGTTTTAATTTAAAAATCTGTCATCACCATAGCTCGACATTTTCTTTTGCTTAATTGTATAGCAAACACCGAGTGTAATTTCATGTGAACCACTTGAATAGCCCTTCAATTTAGATAAAGTAATGTCATAAGAGTAAACTCCTTTAATAGACATTCCTCTTGGGGTAAAATATTGGTAACCAATCATAGGAGCAACCGCATCTTGATTACGATAACTTACACCAGCAATAAGTTGTTTATTCCACATATAAGTTAAATTTAAATCAATAACAGTAGCAGCAATATCTGAGCGAACCATAATGTTAGGAATTAACTCGTTTCTAGGATCTAAAGCAAAATGATAACCAGCCATAAAATAATAGTGACGGGTCAATTGATATTGCACATCACCACTTGAATTTAAAACTTGAGCAGGTAAATGGGTAGAAGATAAACCGATATATAATTTATTTGGGATTTGGTAAAAAGCGCCAAAACCAACGTCATATGTAACTTTATTTAAATTAGGGTTTGTTCCATAATCGTATTGACCAGGAATGTGAGTATCAATTGAACCAACATCAGGAGTAATCCAAGTTGTATTAATTTGCTTTTGAAGCATACCAAAGTCTAAACCTATACCAAGAGTACCACCAGCTAAAGGCAAATTGTATGAAACCGGTACTCTTAAAAATAATGTTTTCATTGGACCAATTGCATCTTGCATTACGTTTAATCCTACGCCTAATGGCAAGTTTGGAATACGCATATCAGCACTTAATGCAAATGATTGAGGTGCACCTGTAAAACTTGTCCACTGTTGACGAAATTGTAAAACCCCGCAAACCTGGTTGGAAGTACCTGCATAACCAGCATTATACATCAATTTATTATTCATAAACTGTGTAAATTGAGGATCTTGCTGTGCCATTAAAACACCTGAAAAACCTGCTAATGCAAGACTAACTTTGGTAATTAATTTTCTCATATTTTTTTATTAAATAATTGTAAGCACACTTTTACTCAATGTACCTAGGGTGCTAAATTAGTTAAACAATTTTAAAAAACAAATAATTGGGTTAATATTTTGTTAAAATTTTAACATTTAAAAATGTGAAATTAGACAGATAATGACTTTACTCCGATTTAATAATCATTTGGTGTGTATTTCTACTTCTTTGTTCCATTAAAATAATTTTACCTTCAGATAATTTTGCGACAATTTCATCATTGTAATTCCTAATGGTCATTAACTGAACTTCCGTATTATACAATACTTTGAATTGATCATTTAAGGATTCGAGTAAAGGCTCTATTTTAAAATCATCATTGTCAATACATATACTAAAACTTATCGCAGAGTTTTGCATCATATTTACTTTAACTCCGTTTTTTGAAAGTAAACTAAAAATGATACTCAGATTATCTTCTGCAATAAAACTAAAATCTTTGGGTTGAATGGAAATTAATATTTGATCTGTTTTAAAAATGTAACTTGTAATATTTAATCTTTGATCAGATTCTTTGATTACAGTTCCTTCCTCTGCTGCACTTATGAAAGACTTAACAAACAAGGGAATGCTTTTATTTTGAAGTGGTTTTATTGTTTTAGGATGGATCACGGAAGCGCCGTAGTATGTTAATTCTATCGCATCATGATAGGTTAGTTCTTTTATTTTTTTTGTATTCTTGAAATATTTAGGATCGGCATTCAGCACGCCGGGAACATCTTTCCAAATAATAACCTTTTCTGCATTTAAAAAAAAAGCAAGTAAAGATGCAGTGTAATCGCTTCCTTCTCTTCCTAAAGTTGTAGTGTAATTTTCTGATGTACCCCCAATAAAACCTTGCGTAACTATTAATTTATTTTTAATTACTAAAGGCAAGAGTTGGGTTTGCGCTAATGTTTCACTTAATTCATAATTTACTTTACCCTCTCTGTAAGAGTTATCTGTTTGGATAATCCCACGAACATCAATCCATTGATTTGAAACATGAATATAATTTAAATAAGCGGAAATAATTTTTGTAGATAAGATCTCTCCCAAAGAAACAATTTGATCGTAATGATGGTTAAATGAAAACGCTGGTTCTTCTTCTATTGCCCATAATAATTCAACAAAAACATTTTCTAATTCATTGTAAATTGGATTTTCTTTTTCCGGAATTAATTTGTTTAATAAAGAGAAATGATAATTCTTCACTTCTTCAAAAGCATTCAAAAGCTGAGGTGTTTTAAAGTAATAAGCTTTTACTAATTCTTCTAGTTTATTTGTGGTTTTTCCCATTGCTGAAACCACAACAACAGTTTTTTGATCTGCAAATTTTCGGAGGATGGTTCCAACATTTATGACTGATTCGGCATCTTTAACTGATGCTCCTCCAAATTTAAAAACTTGCATATTTGTATACTAATTGAGTAAAATTAAACAGTTTGAAAGAAGGAAACGATTAGGTTGATTTGTTTTATTCACAATTTGAATTAAATAAAAAAGTCCCGTAATAAATACGAGACTTTAATTAAACTAAATACTTTTTATCTTGGTGCTTGTTGAGGCATTTTTTGTTGTTGAGGTGCCGTTTGTTGAGGTAGCGGAGCCGCGGTTGATGTACGTTGTTTTAACTTAGAACCATTTTCTTCTTCAGAAACAGTTGTTGTTCCTCCACTTTTCGGAGCTAAAACTATACTTAAGAAAAACATACCAATTGCTAAACCCCATGTTAATTTTTCAATCACTTCAGTTCCACGTTTTACTCCCATTATTTGATTTGCAGCACCAAATTGACTTTGAATACCGCCACCTTTAGAGTTTTGAATTAATACTACTAAAATTAGCAGTATACAAACAATTATTAATAATATTGAAAAAATCATGTCTATAAATTTTAATTATCTTTTTTTAAATTTTCAATTAGGGATGCAAAGTAAACACTTTTATTTGGATATTTCAAACTTAAAATTTGATATGCTCTGATGGCTTTATTGATATTACCTTGTAAGGCATAGATTTTAGCTAATGTTTCAGTTACTAAATCTTCATTCTCAAGCAAGCTTTCTTTTGCTTTTTGATCTGCAGCAAAGAATTTTGTTTCTTTATTCAATTTAATTGTACCTAGATTTTGTTCAATGATCTTATCAATCAAACCTCTTTGATGTTCCTTCTTTTGCTTCAATTCCCGGTTATCGGTACCTTCTTCTTTAGTATTTACTTTCTCTTCGTTAAAAGTTTGTCCATTATTCTTTTTAAGGAAATGCAACCAATCGCCAAAAGTTGCATCTTTTGGGATAATAGCTTCTTCTTTTTTATGCGCCTCATTTGTTTTTAGTATTTCCTTTTCTACAAATGCTTCAACAAGATCTTTTTGAATTTCTTTTTCAACTTGCTCCGATATATCTCTTTTGTCTTCTTCTGTTTTTGTCTTAACCTCTTCTATTTTTATAGTTGGATTAAGATTTTCATCTTTCTCAGCGGGCTTTGGATTCTCTATCCCCGAATTAATATAAAGTAAATTATATAAGTGATTTCTACTAACCGCAATGATTGCTGTTTTTTTAATTGATTTTTGAAATAAGGATGCGTCATTTTTCTTGGATGCAATACTATAGAGCAAATGAGCGGTTTGAAAATAAGGAAACTGCTCGGTTAACTTTTCAAGATCAACCAAATTTACATTAGTTAGTGGCAATTGGTTTTCTAAATAAGAATATAGTTTTTCTGAATTCAAAGTTTACCAATTATTAAATGCTTTATTAAAAATATCTTCTGTTAATTGTCGGTTTATTTCTTGAATTAAAGCAGATTCATTTGATGATAAACTTTGTGAGCTGCTGTAATCTGCAAATCGAGAAAAAGTCTGTTCAAAATTTTTTGTTACGTCAAACTTATTAAAATATTTTACATTAACAACAATTGTTAAACGATTGGAACCGGCTTTATCACTCGACTGTATAGCAACAGGAGCAACATTATAATCAGAAATATAACCTTCAAAACTTAAATCACCATTTTGCTTGATTAAAGCTAAACTTGTTTGTTGTGAAACCATATCACGCAATTTCTCTGTAAAATTTTGTGCTAAAGTTGGTGGTGCAAGAGAGGCATTATTCGTAAAAAAAGCCACCGAAATTGTTTTAGCCTCTATAGGAATTGTTGCGCCGTTCATTGAAAGGTGAGGTTTACATGACCAAAAAGCAATGGAAGTGCAAATAACGTAAAGTAGATAATTGAGTTTGCAAATTATTTTATATTTTCCTTTCATTCAAAAAATATTACTCAGCAATATTATATTCATTGATTTTTCTGTACAACGTACGTTCACTGATCCCAAGCTCTTTTGCAGCGTATTTACGCTTACCTTTATGTTTGCGTAATGCCATTTTGATCATGTCTTTTTCTTTATCTTGTAACGACAAAGTTTCCTCCACTTCAATTGTTTGTGGCAATGTTGAATTTTGAACAACAGGTTTATGAATAGTTATTCCATTGCTTATACTTTCATGTATATTCGCTTCACGAAATAATTGCATATCTTCTTTTGGCAAAACACTCATACTACCATTTGATGCAATAATAATATCGTGAACTACCTTTTTAAGATCATTTAATTCATTTCTAATATCTACAATTACTTTATAAAAAATATCTCGTTCTTTAAAATCACCACCAAGAGATGAGCCTCCTGAAGTCCCATCATTTCTCAATAAAACAGGAACATTGTTTGAGCTATATTGCGGCAAATATTTTAATAAAGTCTCCGCATTAATCTCTCTGCTCTTTTCGATAATACAAATTTGCTCTGTAATATTTTTCAACTGGCGAATATTTCCCGGCCAATAATAATTAGCTAAAACTTGTTCAGCATCAAGATTTAATTTAACAACCGGCATTCTATATTTGGCTGAACAATCATTCGCAAATTTTCTAAATAATAAATAAATATCTTCTTTGCGTTCTCTTAAAGGAGGCAAATAAATTGGCAAGGTATTTAACCTATAATAAAGATCTACTCTAAATTTTTCTCGTTCAATGGCTTGATAGAAATCAATGTTAGTTGCTGCAACAACCCTTACATCAGTTTTTTGAACCTTGCTGCTACCTACTTTCATAAATTCACCGCTCTCTAAAACACGCAATAAACGAGCTTGAGTAGATAAAGGCAATTCCCCTACTTCATCCAAAAAAATAGTACCACCATTTGCAACTTCAAAATAGCCTTTCCGTGCTTCATTTGCGCCTGTAAAGGCTCCTTTTTCATGTCCGAATAACTCACTATCAATTGTTCCTTCCGGTATTGCACCGCAGTTTACGGCAATATATGGGCCATGTTTACGTGAACTATACTGGTGAATAATTTGCGGAAATACTTCTTTTCCAGTTCCACTCTCACCGTTTATTAAAACATTGAGATCTGTTGGTGCAGCTTGGATTGCTATCTCTATAGCCCTTTCGAGCAAAGTATTGTGTCCAATAATTCCGAATTTATTTTTTATATCGCTAATGTTCATTTTAAAAAAGATTCAAGATTCATTCTTAAAGATTCAAGATTCATGACGATAGGATACAAGACCTAACTGAAAATCGAGACTCAAAAGCTAAACATTTATTTTTTCATTATTTTTTCTCTAAACATATAAATTTTTGATTGAAGGATTGGGACTTGATTAAGTAATTGTTCCAACTCACTTTCAAGTCCATACTTTCTTCGCTGACAAATTATTAATTGTGTTTCCAACTCATAACATGAAGTTAAACTTGTTGTTAAAAATTCTGCAAAATGCACGTCTGTCCTTTTTCCAGAACCTTCAGCTATGTTGGACGGAACAGAAACAGAACATCTTTCCATTTGAGAAATAAGATTAAATTTTTCTTTTGAAGGAAGTTTCTCTGTGTATTTATATATTGAATCACACAGATCTAAAGCTTCTTGCCAAATGATCATTTTTTTAAAATTATGCTTACTTACTTCTGTCATTTTCTTCTTTTACATCTTTACGTCTTGATTCATGTCGTCCTACTTCTTGCCTCCTATATAACCTTCCCAATCAACGTGCTACTCGTGCATTCATCTACCAACACATTTACATATTCTCCTTTTTTATGATTTCCCTTAGGAAAAACAACAACTGAGTTCTGAGAATTTCGTCCCATTAATTTTTCATCTGATTTTTTAGAGAAGCCTTCAATTAAAACGCGATGAACTTTCCCTAAACCTTCTAATGTTCTTATTTCGCTGTGTTGTCTTTGTAAATCAACAATTTCAGCTATTCTTTTTCTTTTAATTTCTTCAGGTACATCATCTTTGAATTTGCGTTCTGCCAGGGTTTTCGGCCGTTCGCTATACATAAACATATAACCAAAATCGTATTTCACTTGTTCCATTAATGATAATGTATCTTTGTGTTCTTCGTCAGTTTCCGAACAAAAACCAGTGATAATATCCATACTAATTCCAACATAAGGAATGATTCTTTTTATGGCAGCAATTCTTTCTAAATACCATTCACGTGTATATCCGCGATTCATCATTTCTAATATTCTAGAGTTTCCACTTTGAACAGGTAAATGAATATGATTGCAAATGTTTTCATATTTGGCAATCATATGTATTACTTCATCAGTGAGGTCTTTTGGATGAGAAGTTGAAAAACGAACGCGCAAATCAGGATTTACGGATGCAACCATTTCTAATAATTTCGCAAAGTTAACTGCACTATTTTTTTGTTCTTCAGTTAAAATTTCCTTTTTCAATCCACCACCAGACCATTTATAAGAATCTACATTTTGACCCAACAGTGTAACCTCTCTATATCCCGCTTCAAAAGCTTCCTTTGCTTCTTTTACAATACTTTCAGGGTCGCGACTTCTTTCTCTTCCTCTTGTAAAAGGTACCACACAAAAACTACACATATTATCGCAACCACGAGTGATACTTATAAATGCAGTAACACCATTGCTACCTAATCTTACAGGTGTAAGATCTGCATATGTTTCTTCTTTACTTAATATGACATTGATCGCTTTTCTTCCATCTTCTGCTTCTTCAATTAAATTGGGTAGATCCCTATAAGAATCAGGCCCTACAACAATATCCACCAATTTTTCCTGATCTAATAATTGAGATTTTAAACGTTCGGCCATACAACCTAATACACCAACTAATGCTTTTGGATTTGCTTGTTTTACACGTTTAAAATCATTAAGCCTGTTCCTCACTCTTTGCTCCGCATTCTCACGAATAGCGCACGTATTCAGTAATATAATATCCGCTTCTTTAAAATTATCAGTAGTTGTATAACCTTTATTCATCAATATAGAAGCCACTATTTCACTATCGCTAAAATTCATTTGGCAACCATAGCTTTCTAAAAAGAGTTTTTTACCGTTTTTTCCTTTCGGGTTTTCGATAATTAAAGCTTCGCCTTGTTTTGATTCAATTATTATTTTGTTTTCTGAGTCCATTAAAATGAATAAGGGATGCAAATTTACTTAATTTAATGACAAAATGACAGAATTTAACTCTTTTTTGTTGTTTTAATACCTCGATATCCACGATTAAACTAATTTTTTGGAATTTGTCTTTTAATTTTTATTTCTTTGCGAAAAATTTTTTTAGACCGTAACCACCACAATGAGTAAAAATTTAGTCATCGTTGAGTCCCCAGCAAAAGCAAAAACAATAGAAGGATTTTTAGGGAAAGATTTTACAGTAAAGTCCAGTTTTGGGCACATTAGAGACCTCGTTAAGAAAGGATTTGGTGTAGACATTGAAAATAATTTTACACCTACTTATGAAGTTCAACCTGACAAAGAAAAAATAATAGCTGAGTTACGAAAATTAACGAAAGCGGCCGATATGGTTTGGCTTGCATCCGATGAGGATCGAGAGGGGGAAGCAATTAGCTGGCATTTATATGAAACATTAGGTTTAACTAAAAGCAATACAAAACGTATTGTTTTTCACGAAATTACAAAGCCAGCTATATTAAAAGCAATTAAAAATCCCCGTCAGATTGATATTAACCTAGTAAATGCGCAGCAAGCACGCCGTGTATTAGATAGATTAGTTGGTTTTGAGTTATCCCCAATTTTATGGCGTAAAGTTCGTCCAAGTTTATCTGCTGGTCGTGTTCAATCAGTTGCGGTGCGTTTAATTGTTGAACGTGAAAGAGAAATTCAAAAATTTGTTTCAACATCTGCTTATAAAGTATCATCTATATTTAAAGTAGGCACAGGTTTATTAAAAGCAGAATTAGATAAACGATTTGCAACAGAAGCTGAAGCTCAAGCGTTTTTAGAGAAGTGTAAAATTGCTTCTTTTATTATTGAAAGTTTAGAAACAAAACCTGCTAAGCGTTCACCGGCTGCACCTTTTACAACCTCTACTTTACAACAGGAAGCGGCTCGTAAATTAGGTTTTTCAGTGGCGCAAACCATGCAAGTTGCGCAACGTTTGTATGAAGCAGGTAAAATTACATATATGAGAACGGATTCCGTTAACTTGTCGGAAACAGCCATGAGTCAAACCAACAAAGCTATCAATGAAAATTACGGTGCTAAATATTACAATCCCCGTAAATATAAAACCAAAAGTAAAGGAGCCCAAGAAGCTCACGAAGCCATTAGACCAACTTATATAGATAGATCGGTGATAGACGGTGAGCGAAATGAACAACGTTTATATGATTTAATTTGGAAGCGTACAATTGCTTCTCAAATGAGTGATGCGGAGTTAGAAAAAACAACTGCAAAAGTAAAAGTAAGTGGTACTTCAGAATTATTTGTTGCACAAGGCGAAGTATTGAAGTTTGATGGTTTTTTAAAAGTTTATATGGAAGGAACGGATGATGAAAATTCTGACGAAGAGAGTTCATCCATTTTGCCACCGATGAAAGTTGGAGAAAAATTAGAGAGCCAAGAAATTTCCGCAACGCAAAGATTTACGCACCATCCTGCACGTTTTACAGAAGCGAGTTTGGTGAAAAAATTGGAAGAATTAGGTATTGGTCGCCCATCTACTTATGCGCCAACAATTAGCACAGTTCAAAAACGTAATTACGTTGAAAAGACAGACAAAGAAGGGACTCCAAGAGAGTATGTTCATTTAACTTTATCAAAACAAAATATTTCTAAAGAATTAAAAACGGAAAATACCGGCGCAGAAAAATCAAAATTATTTCCTACTGATATTGGTATGGTCGTAAATGATTTTTTATTAAAATATTTTCCAACAATCCTGGATTTTAATTTCACTGCAAAAGTAGAGGAAGAATTTGACGAGATAGCTGAAGGTAATTTGAACTGGCAAAAAATGCTAAAAGAATTTTATACACCATTTCATAAAACAGTTGAATCAACTTCTGAAAATAGTGAACGTGCAAGTGGGGAAAGAATTTTAGGAAAAGATCCTGCAACAAAAAAGCCAGTAAGTGTAAGAGTTGGACGTTTTGGTCCTTTAGCGCAAATTGGAGAAACGATTGAAGGCTCCGAAGAAAAACCTCGCTTTGCAAGTTTAAGAAGAACACAAAGTATTGAAACTATAACCTTAGAAGAAGCTTTGGATCTTTTTAAATTACCAATGCATTTAGGCGCTTACGAAGGAAAAGAAGTTGTTGTTGGAGTTGGTCGTTTTGGGCCATATATAAAACTAGACGAAGCTTTTATTTCTATTCCAAGAACGATTGATCCTTTATCGATGGATATGGATAAGGCCATTGCAATTATTAAAGAAAAAGAATTAGCGGACGCACCAGTTGCAAAATACAAAGGGAAACCTGTAACAAAAGGTAAAGGTAGATTTGGACCATTTATTAAATACGAAGGTTTATTTATTAATGTACCGAGAGCTTATAATTTTGATAATTTGTCTCAAAGTGATATTGAAGAATTGATTGATAAAAAATTAGACAAAGAAGCAAACCGATATATACAGAATTGGCCCGAGGAAAAAATTTCAATTGAAAACGGACGTTGGGGGCCATTTATTAAGTTTGGCAAATTGATGTTGAAATTAATAAGAGGTGAACAAGGCGGAAAATTTACACCGGAAGAATTAGCTGCCTTAACTTTAGAACAAATTAAAGCAATGATTGTAACTCAGGTACCAAAAGCATTTGATAAAAAAGGCGGAAAAAAAGCTGCTAAGGGTGCTGCAAAAAAATTGCCTCCTTCAACGATCGCAAAAACAAAAGTGGTAAAAATGCCGGTAAAAAAAGCATCAGCTAAAAAAGCTGTGGTAAAAAAATCTGCGCCTGTTAAAAAAGCTGCTGCAAAAAAATCAGTTCCAATAAAAAGTAAGCCAAAGAAAAAGACTAAAAAATAATAATCATATATTAATTTAAGAAAACCGTATAAAATTTATGCGGTTTTTCTATTTAAAAGTAGCTGATTTAACAGCTCAAAAAAACAAATCATTCATTCATTCTATTTACTATTTTTGTTTATCATGAAAAAAACAATTTTACTTTTATTTATAATTTTCGGTTTTGCAACTTTTGCTCAAACTATTGTTATCACCGATATTAATGTGATACCAATTTCAACAAATACTTTATTACAACATCAAGACGTACATATAAAAAATGGAATCATTGAAAAAATACTTCCTCATGAAATTACTTCATCTGAAATTAAGAATGCCAAAGTAATTAATGGTGATGGAAAATATTTGATTCCAGGTTTAGCTGACATGCATGTTCACTTACCTGATGGTAATGAGCCCATAACAAAAGAACAAGCATACACTTATTATTTACAAAATGGTGTAACGGTTTTACGAAGCATGCGCGGTGAATTATCTCATCCGAAACACAGAGATAGCATTCAAAAAGGTTTGATAAAAGCGCCGAAACTTTATATTTCCTATTCACTTCCTGATAATGATAATGCATTAACACAAAATGACATTAATGAATTTATTAAATTAATTAAAACAAATCATTTTGATTTCGTGAAATACATGAGCGGAATTAGTGATGCTAAAATGATAGAAGTATCAACAGAATTAAAAGATAATAGAGTTATTTTCGCAGGACATGCATACAAAGATGTAAAAACCAGTGTTAAACTTGGTTTCCGATCCATTGAACATATTTCACCATTAGTTAACTCATACTTATCCGACAGTACAAGTTTTGATAAATTATTAGGAGAAATGAAATCGGATAATGTTTCTTATTGCCCAACTGAATCGTTTAGTAAAATTGTTGGTTTTCAATTTACAATTGATGAAAATATGAATAGAAATGGAATGAAAATAATTGATACTGCACTTGCAAATAAATGGAAAAGAGATTATGTAAATTATTTATCGCGATTAAATAAAGCTGGACCAAGCTATTATGGAAAACAAGCAAGAGCCTCAAAAAACGAGATTGATATTTTTAATTATTTATTGAGAAGAATGTTGAAAGCAGGTGTGAATGTATTGTTAGGACCTGACAATTGTTTTTTTAATGTGCCTGGTTATTCTATGGTTGAAGAAATGAAACTTTATAAAGAAGCGGGAATAAGCAACTATGATGTTTTAAAAATTTCAACTTCAAATGCAGCAAGTTTTTTTAATGAAACAGAAAAATGGGGAACAATTACAAAGGGAAAAGAAGCAAGTTTAGTTGTATTGGATAAAAATCCTTTAGAAAATATTGAGAATATTAAAAGTGTGAGTGCGACACTTGTTAAGGGAAAAATATTATTTGAGAAAAAATAGTTTTTAGTCTTCTCGACTCGCGCCCGAAGTGACAATATTGTGAGAATTAAATTACAATTTAGCCAAAGCTTCATTTACTTTTATTTCTATCTCATGCATATTATTTTCGGAAGTGTTTTTTATGAATTTTTGTCCAGAAATTTTTTCGTAAAGCTCAATATAGCGTTCACTAATTTCGTTGATCCAAGAATCACTCATTTCAGGAATTTTTTGCCCATCTTTACCTTGAAAACCATTTTCAATTAACCAACGACGTACAAATTCTTTACTAAGTTGCTTTTGTTCTTCTCCTCTTTTTTGCCTTTCATCGTATCCTTCTTTATAAAAATAACGTGACGAATCGGGCGTGTGAATTTCATCCATCAAACAAATTTTACCTTCGTATAAACCAAATTCATATTTAGTATCTACTAAAATTAAACCCATTTTATTAGCCATTTCTTGTCCGCGCGCATATAATGCTCTTGTGTACTTTTCTAATTGCTCGTAATGTTCTTTAGAAACTATTCCTTGCTTAATAATTTCTTCTTTACTTATATCTTCATCATGACCTTCGCTCGCTTTTGTAGTTGGGGTAATAATTGGTTCATGAAATTTATCATTCTCTTTTAAACCTTCAGGTAATTTTACTCCGCATAAAGTTCTTAATCCACTTGTGTATGTTCTGGCAGCATGTCCTGCCAAATAACCACGAATAACCATCTCCACTTTAAAAGGAACACACATTTTTCCAATACTCACTGAAGGATGTGGTGAAACGATCAACCAATTTGGAACAATATCTTTTGTTGCGTTTAAAAAATACGCTGCAATTTGATTAAGTACTTGGCCTTTGTATGGAATGCCTTTTGGTAATACCACATCAAACGCGCTAATACGATCACTTGCAACCATAACTAAATATTTACTATTAATTGTGTAAACATCTCGAACTTTGCCTTTGTATATAGCCGTTTGACCATTGAAATTAAAATCGGTTTTTGTTATAACGTTATTGCTCATAATTAAATTTAGATTGTCCAGGTAGTTAAACCATGACTTGTAAAATGAAACGAATGCATTTTGCCTCCAAGTGCTTCGATTGCTTTTGCAACTTTTATTTTTGTAACACCAGGGCAATAAAAAAACATAAATCCACCTCCACCCGCTCCTGAGATCTTACCACCCGTAGCACCCATTTCTAATGCTTTATTATAAATATTATCAATTAAATCATTTGAAATACTGGTTGCCATTTGTTTTTTATTTTGCCAGCCAAAATGTAATACTTCACCAATTTTATTGAGATCACCCTTCAACAAACTATCTTTCATTAAATGTGCTTGCTCTTTAAGATTATGCATTGCATCAACACTCTTCTCATTTTTTTCATTTACGTTTTTTACTTGCTCATTAATTATCTTTGCTGATAATCGTTGCGTATCTGTAAAATACAAAAGCAAATTCATTTCTAATTCATTAACGATCTCCGGTTTTAATTGGAGAGGGTTAACAATTACCTTATCATTTCCAAAAAACTCCATGTAATTAAATCCACCAAAAGTGGCAGCGTATTGATCTTGTCTTCCACCTGACATTCCTAAATCAATACGTTCAATTTCATAAGCAAGATGTGCAATATCATACTGACCCAAAGGTAATTTAAACCATTCCACAAAAGCACCAAGCATTGAAACTACCAGTGTTGATGAAGTTCCCAGACCAGAGCCCTGCGGTGCTTCAATAAAAGAAGTTAAACGAAATGAAAGTGCACCAGTATTAAATTGTTTTACAACACGATTATAAACTCCAATAAACAATTCGAATTCTTTTGTAACCGGTAATTCCTTTTTAGAATCAAAACTGATGGATTGGTTCATTCCATCAATTACAAATTCAATCTTTCCATTATTTAAGGGCTCGATAGTTGAATATGCGTATAAATTAATTGTTGCATTTAAAATAGCGCCACCAAATAATTCAGCGTATGGACTAACATCCGTGCCCCCGCCTGCTAAACCAATTCTTAAAGGTGCTTTGCTTCTTATGATCATTGTTTATCTCCCACAGAACCCTCAGAACTTCGCAGAAAATATTTAACGAAAGAACTTTGGGATCTGCTATTTTTTTATTTCATATTTATAAATTGCAAAGGCACTTCGTAATCTCCTTTTCTACAAAGTGCAATCACCCCTTGTAAATCATTAATACTTTTACTGCTCACGCGAATAATATCATCCATAATTTGCGCTGTAACTTTCAATTTACTGTCTTTAATATCTTTTATTATTTTCTTCGACGCTTCTTTTTCAATTCCTTGTCTCACTTTAATATCTTT
This sequence comes from Bacteroidota bacterium, assembly GCA_013288385.1. Classification (GTDB taxonomy): domain Bacteria; phylum Bacteroidota; class Bacteroidia; order B-17B0; family Aurantibacillaceae; genus Aurantibacillus. The sequence goes on along the minus strand of JABDBZ010000001.1, from coordinate 42,533 downwards.
TTTTATCATTGGTCCGCTTGGATAAAACTCTTTACTTTCATCCAACCCTCTTGGATCTAAGCCCTGCTTAATCATTCGCGAATGAATTGCATCAATAATTGCATCTAAACGCATATCGTTTTCGGTTGCAATATTTATAAGCAGATCTTTTTTGTTGAGATCAATTGTACTTTTACTGTCTTTAAAATCCCAACGATTTAAAATATCTTTTCTTGCAACATTGATAGCGTTATCCAATAATTGTCCATCTAATTTACTTGCTATATCAAATGAAGGCATGGATTAATTTTTAATCAAAAATAAGGTTAATTTTGGTATTTGATTGAATAAAATTTCAGCATATTTTTTACTTTTTTTTGCAATTGGATGTACCGATAAACCAGCCGAACCACTTGTTATAACAAAAACAATTGTGAAAGTGCCTAAGGATTCTGTAATTCCAATTGTAAAGTCAAAAGCCGATACATCTCTTTTTGAGAAATATTTATTTAGTTATGGATTAACCAATGTGAATGATCTTGATACAAGTATTAAGCTCAGTTTAAAATACAGTGACACAGCAAATTTTTTGCACATCTGTATTTATGATACTTTGACAAAAGCTCTTTTACCCTGTGCAATTGCTCTTAGATTATGTAATGTGCAATATTATTTAAAACACATTAATCCTGACCTCTCTTTAATTATTTTCGATGCTACTCGGCCACTTAGCAAGCAAAAATTAATGTGGGATAGTTTAAAAATGGAACCAAATTATAAATATAATTATGTATCACCTCCATGGGATATTTCTTTGCATAATTATGGGGCAGCTGTAGACCTTAGTATCATTGATATTAAGAAAAATCAATTATTAGATATGGGTACTTCCTTTGATTATTTCGGAAAATTAGCTGAACCAATTTATGAATATCAGTTTCTAAAAAACAAACAATTGAGTGATACTGCATATAAGAATCGGTTACTCTTAAGAGATATTATGAAAAAAGCTTATTTCTATTCGATCAATTCCGAATGGTGGCATTTTAATGCTTGCAATAAAGATTTTGCTGCTCTAACTTATACCTTGATCAAATAGTAGTTTTTGTTTATAAAAGCTAAATGAAATGCACGTCCCTGCTCATTTTCAATTGTTTTCAACACCTCATAAAAATTAGCATCAAAATCATTAAATTTAGTCCTCAACTTTTTTATTTTAAACACTCGCATGTTCCTCATATTTGATACCGAAACAACTGGTTTACCCCGAAGTTATAATGCTCCTTTGTCTGATTTTGATAATTGGCCACGCATGGTTCAAATTGCATGGCAATTGCATGATGAAAAAGGAAATTTATTAAATCATCAGTCGATTATTATCAAACCGGAAGGATATACAATTCCTTTTAATGCAGTGCAAATACATGGCATTACAAATGAAAGGGCACACGAAGAAGGCCAGGATTTAAAAACTATTCTATTAAACTTTGCTGAATTTATAAATCAAACAACATATTTATGTGGACATAATATTGAGTTTGATATTAATATTATTGGTTCCGAATTTTTACGTTGTGGCTTGCCTAATATTTTTGAAGGCAAACAGATTATAGATACTAAAAATGATCAAACAACTGCATACTGCGCTTTACCGGGAGGAAAAGGTGGTAAGTTTAAATGGCCGACTTTAACTGAACTTTACACAAAATTATTTAACGAAAAATTTGCTGAGGCACATAATGCCGCATTTGACGTAGCTGCAACTGCAAAAGTTTTCTTTGAGATCATTAAAAGAAAAATATATAGAGTTAGAGAAATTACTGAGGAAAAAATCGAAGTACTAAAATATCAAGCACCTGATTTAACTGAATTATCGAAATTAGAACAGAAATGGAAGGAAAGAAAAAGTAAACAGGAAGCAGTTGGCAGTCAAAAAACAGTCGTAGATGTCACTTCGAGCGGAGTTGAGACTTCAATATCTTTTTCACATTTACATAATCATACACAATACTCCGTATTACAATCTACCAGTGAAGTTGCTGATCTCATCAAAAAAGCAGCAGAATATAATTCTAAAGGAATTGCAATTACCGATCATGGAAATATGTATGGTGCATTTCTTTTTTGGCAAACTGTTGATAAACAAAATAAAATTATTAAAGCAGGTAATGATGCAATTGAAAAAGGTGAGAAACAAGGAGAGAAAAAAAATGAATTAAAGTGTATTATTGGTTGTGAATTATACGTTTGTAAAAGTCATACCGATAAATCAAAACAAGATAACGGTTATGCGATTCCTTTTTTAGCAAAAAATAAAAACGGTTATGAAAACCTTTGTCGACTGAGTAGTGAAGGCTTTACAGATGGTTATTATTATGTACCAAGAATTGATAAAGAGTTTTTATTGACTTATAAATCTGATTTAATTATTACAACAGGTTCACTGCAAGGTGAAATACCGAGTCTTATATTGAATGTTGGGGATGAAGCTGCGGAGCAAGCTTTTGTTTGGTACAAAGAGCAATTTGGAGAAGATTTTTATGTAGAATTAAATAGGCATAATTTGCCGGATGAAAATCATGTGAATGATGTTTTATTACGTTTCGCAAAAAAATATAACGTGAAATATTTTGCAGCTAACAATAATTATTACGTTGATAAAAAAGGTTCTGAAGCACATGATATTTTAATTTGTGTAAAAGATGGTGAATTGAAAGAAACACCTATTGGTCGCGGAAGAGGTTTTAGATATGGAATGCCAAATAATGAGTTCTATTTTAAATCGCCTCAGGAAATGCAACAATTGTTTTCTGATTTACCGGAAGCTTTAGAATGTACAAATGAAATTGTTGACAAGATAGATGCTTTCAAACTAGGGCGCGATGTTCTCTTACCAAAATTTGATATTCCACAAGAATTTAAGGATTCTCGCGATGAAGATCCCAATGATGAAGGAAAAGGTGTGCGTGGAGAAAATGCTTATTTAAAACATTTGACTTACGAAGGCGCAAAAAAACGCTATCCAAATTTAACTCCTGAAATAAAAGAGAGATTAGATTTTGAACTTGTAACCATGGAACGCATGGGTTATCCTGGTTACTTTTTAATTGTTTCCGATTTCACAACCAAAGCGCGTGAAATGGATGTGAGTGTTGGGCCAGGACGTGGAAGTGCCGCGGGTTCTGCCGTTGCCTATTGTTTGGGAATTACGAATGTTGATCCCATTGCATTCGATTTACTCTTTGAGCGTTTTTTAAATCCTGATAGGATTAGTATGCCCGATATAGATATTGACTTTGATGATGAAGGCCGCGATAAAGTAATTGATTATGTGATGAAAAAATATGGCTCTAATCAAGTTGCTCAAATTATTACTTATGGTACAATGGGAGGCAAGTCTGCTATTCGTGATGCTGCTCGTGTTTTAAATTTACCATTACAAGACGCAGATAAATTATCAAAATCTTTTCCTGATAGTTTAGAAGCAGATTTAAAATCACTTTTGAGACCAAACGGAATTGATGAGAAATATTTGGATAAAATAAAAGATAGAAGAGAGATCGTTGAACAATCAAATAATTTTAGAAAATTAGCGCAAGGTGACACTTTAGAGTCAAGGGTTTTAAAGCAAGCTTATGAATTGGAGGGTTGTGTGCGTAATACGGGTGTACATGCATGTGGCATTATCATTACTCCTGACGACATGCGTAAATTTGTACCCGTTACAAAACCAAAGGATGGTATCATGTTGCTAACGCAATTTGATAATTCAGTTGCGGAATATGCCGGTTTACTTAAAATGGATTTTCTCGGTTTAAGAACTCTGACCATTATTAAAGATGCTTTAAAATTAATTAAACAAAAAAATAATATTGAGATAGATATTGATGCAATTGATTTTGCTGATATTAAAACATTAGAATTATTTCAACGTGGAGAAACAAACGGCATCTTTCAATTTGAAAGTGTTGGGATGCAAAAATATCTAAAAGATTTGAAGCCCGATGCGTTTTCTGATCTTATCGCAATGAACGCTTTATATCGTCCAGGACCAATTGCATACATTCCAAATTATGTAAATCGTAAGCATGGTCGTGAAAAAATCACTTACGATTTGGAAGGGATGGATGAATTTTTGAAAGAAACTTATGGCATTACGGTTTATCAAGAACAAGTAATGCGCTTATCTCAAAAGCTTGCCAACTTTACAAAAGGTGATGCTGATACTTTGCGTAAAGCAATGGGTAAAAAACAAAAAGATGTTCTTGATAAAATGAAGAGCAAATTTTTGGAAGGTTGTAAAACAAACGGACACGATACAACAATTGCAGAAAAAGTTTGGAAAGATTGGGAAGCATTTGCGAGCTACGCGTTCAATAAATCACATTCAACTTGTTATGCTTATCTGGCATTTCAAACGGCATTTTTAAAAGCACATTACCCAAGCGAATTCATGGCTTCAGTTTTAAATCATTCAGGAGCCATTGAAAAAATTACATTCTTTATGGAAGAGTGCAAACGCATGGGAATTAAAGTTCTTGGTCCGGATGTAAATGAAGGTTATGGTAAATTTAGTGTTATGCCTAATGGCGATATTCGTTTTGGAATGGCAAGTATCAAAGGCGTTGGTGAAAATGTAATAACGGCATTGGTTACAGAACGTGATACAAATGGCAAGTTTGTAAGTGTTTTTGATTTAGCACAACGATTAGACAGTAAAACGATTAATAAAAAATCGATTGAAAATTTAGCGTTAGCCGGAGCCTTTGATAATTTTGAAGGTATCCATCGCGCAATGTTTTTTAAAGAAGAAAATGAACAAGGATCTTCATTAACCGAATTAATGATTAAGTTTTGCAATCATTCTAGTACCGGCAATGATACTACTCAGGCATCTTTATTTGGCGGGGAAGATGAAATAGCTATAAGTGAACCTCAATTACCAAGAGTTGAACCCTGGAACATTCTTACAAAATTGAGTAAAGAAAAGGAAGTTGTTGGATTTTTTATTTCCGGCCATCCACTCGATCCGTACCAACTTATTTTAAAACATCAATGCAACGCAAATTGTGCTCAATTAAAAGCAGGGCTCGAACCATTTAAAAACAAAGAAATAACTTTTGGCGGCATTGTTACAAATTTCGAACATCGCACTAGCAAAACAGGAAATGCCTTTGGAAAAATAATTATTGAAGACTATAATGGTAGTGTTGATTTAATGTTATTCTCCAAAGATTATGTGGAGTACAATAAATTTATGGTGCAAAATTTATTTGTTTACGTGAAAGCAAGGGTGCAAGAAAGATATAATCAACCAGGCAGTTTAGAGTTGAAAATTCAAAAAATGGAATTATTAGAAAACGTAAAAGAAAATGCTTTTTCAAATATTAAGTTAAAAGTCGACTTAGAAACCCTGAATGATAATTTAATTACTACTTTAGAAAAAATTCTTAATTCTCATCAAGGCAAATGCAATGTAGAGTTTTATGTTGACGACAAAAAAGAAAATATGAACGTAAAACTTTTTTCGAAAAAAAACAAAGTCTCAGTAACAGATGAGTTGATTATGGAATTAAACAAAATAACTAATTTAGAATACGAATTAAATTAACCCGCTCTTATGCGTAAAATCATTTTATTATTTTTTTGTTTTATTTCCTTTTTGAGTTTTTCTCAAAAAAAAGATCAGCTTTCTAACGACACCTTAAAATTTTTGTCTGATCTCAATCTCTACTTCATTGATAATACCGGCAGCAGAATTGAAGCTGAGGGCTACATGAAGGACTTCACTGCCAAGTGGGAACAAAATTATGTTGCAGGTTATTTTAAAGAAATTATTATCAAAACATCTAATTTAATGGCGAACAAACGTCTGAAGCCAAATCCATTTTTCTTAAGTTACTTTAATATTATTTACAATTATATTGAAAGCAAGCAGCCTATCGAAAATTTTGAAAAATATCAAAAGTGCGCTGAAAAAATAATGACTAGCAAAATAAATAAAAACATTCAAGACTTTTTTGCACTTGGGGAAAATGCATTTAAAAGTAATATCTTTTACAAATCTCCATCCTACGTTTATTATGTCTTAGAACAAAACTATACTTTTGAATATGATAGTGTACCAAAAGTTACTTTTAAAGATGTTACATTAGTTGGATTAAATCCACGGGGTGATAGTATTGCTGTTGAAAACACAAGCGGTGTTTATTATCCAAATACAGGAAGATTCTATTGTAAAGGTGGGAAAGTAAGTTGGACAAGGTGTGGCTTAGATGCCGGTGTTTATGCAACTTTGAAACGTTTCAATATTGATTGTAAGGCCGGTAATTATGCAAGTGATACGGCAACATTTGTTGGTAAACAGTTTTTTGATAAACCACAAATTGGAAGGTTCTCTGATAGAATTATTACGGAAAATGGAGAAATTACTTATCCTCGTTTTGATTCGTACAGTAAACGTTTAGTAGTAAAAAATATTTATCCAGATATAGATTATGATGGTGGATTTGGAATGCGTGGTCCAAAATTCGTTGGGTCTGGAACGGCCGGTAGTCCTGCCAAAATAATTTTCAAAAGAAATGGCGCTAAATTCTTAGAAATAAGTGCGCGTTCTTTTGGAATGAGTAAAGAGCGAATTGTTGCAAGTCCTGCTTATATTAAATTTTCCCTCGATAAAGATTCCATTGTTCATCCGGGATTAAGTTTCACTTATCAGGTTGATAAAAGAAGGATCACCATGTTACGTACTGATGATGGTTTACAAAAAACGCCATTTTCAAATACCTATCACATGTTAGACATGCACTTTGAGCAATTAACATGGGATATTGATGAACCTTTAATTAATTTTAATTTCTTACCAATCAATTTCCAGGGTGAAGCTTACTTTGAATCGGCTAATTTTTTCAGCAAGGAAAGGTACGACAAGATCAGGGGAAATGACGAGGCGAGTATTCTTCAGAAGATCAATGAATACTATGTAAAAAACAATAATGATTCTACTTTTACTGTTGTTGATCTTGCAAAATACATGAAATATCTTGCTGTTGATCTCAGACAAATTATTTTTAAAGTAGCGATTTTTGGATTGATAGATTATACACCTGAAACAGATATAATCAAAATTAAACAACGTTTATTTGATTATATTGATTATAACAGACACAAAAAAGATTATGATATTATAACGTTTCACTCATTGTTACCTGGCAAAGACAATGCAACACTCAATTTAGTAAACAATAATTATGATTTAAAAATACGAGGTGTAAAATCAATATTATTGAGTGATACACAAAAGGTATTCGTGTTTCCAAAAGACCAGGAAGTGAATGTAAAAAAGAACAGAAATTTTGAATTTAGTGGTATGACATCTTCCGGTAAGCTCGAATTTTACGGAAAGGATTTTGTATTTGATTACGAAAAATTTAAAGTAAAAATGAATACAATTGATTCCATTAGAATATTTGTTGTTTCAAATGAGCCTGATATTAATGGAAATTATAATTACAAGCGTGTAAAAACCGTTATCGAAAATGTAAATGGAGAACTTCGTATTGATGGCCCAAAAAACAAAAGTGGTTGGGGAAGAGCTCCTACCTTTCCGCAGTTCCAAAGTTTCAAAGAAAGTTTTACATATTATGATAAGCGTTCTACTTTTAAAAGTGTTTATAATCGTGATAATTTTTATTTCAAACTCGATCCATTTACTCTAGATAGTTTGGATGATTTTAGAAATGAGAGTTTGCAGTTCGACGGTGATTTTTCTTCAGCCGGTATCTTTCCAACCTTCAGAGAAAAATTAACTTTACAAAAAGATTATTCATTAGGGTTCATTCGTAAAACACCTGAGGGTGGTCTTACAATGTATGGTGGCAAAGCAAACTACGATGCTGAAATTCGTTTAAGTGATAAAGGTTTAAGAGGAAGTGGTGATCTAAAATTTGGCCCTTCTATATCACATTCTCAAGACTTTTTATTTTTCCCGGATTCAACAAATGCGGTGGCACAAACATTTGATATACAAGAGCAAGATAATCCAAATGAATTTCCTGTTGCACATGGTGATACTGTAAACTTGCATTATATGCCTTATAAAGATTTACTACAAACAAAAAATATTAAAAAACCATTTACGATTTACAAAGAAAAAGCTAAATTTAGTGGGCGATTTGATCTTACAAAAAAACAACTCACCGGCAATGGTAGGGTAGATTTTGAAAAAGCAGATCTTGTTTCAGGAAATATATTATTTATCAAGCGGAAATTTTTTGCTGATACAGCCGACTTTCATTTGCAGGCACACGACGAAGATGGCTTTACCTTCTCCACTGTAAACGTTAACTCAACAATTGATTTTGATAAAAGAGAAGGTTCTTTTATTACAAATGGTGAAGGATCTTACGTTAGGTTTGATAAAAACCAATATATCGCATACATGGATCGTTTTAAATGGTTTATGGATAATGAAGATATTGAATTGGGTGACGATCAGAAAAAACTGGATGCAAATGTTGAAAATGCACTCGATTTGGATGGCCCTAAGTTTATTAGTATCCATCCAAAACAAGATTCACTTTTCTTTTTTGCACCAGCCGCAAAATATAATACACGAAAATATATTATTTCCTGCAAAAATGTTCCTTTTATAAATGTAGCGGACGCTCGTATTTTCCCAGATAATGGAGAAGTAACCATTTTTAAAAATGCGGTGATTGATACTTTAGAAAAAGCAAAACTATTGGCAAACATTGTAACAAAATATCACACCGTAAGAAATGTAACAGCAAATATTTTTGGAAGGAAATCTTACTTAGCTTCAGGAGACTACCAATATTTAGATGAAAATGAAAATGCTTTCAATATTAAATTTGCCAGTATTCAACCAGATACAGCAGGTCAAACAGTTGCTGAGGGTAAAATTGCAGAAAAAGACAAATTCAAATTCAATGATTACTTTAGTTTTGCAGGTAAAGTACGTTTAGAAGCGACTAATCAATTTTTATTTTTCGACGGCGGTACACAAATTGTACATGGTTGCAAACAAATCAGAAAAGCCTATTTAAAATTTAACGGGGAGATCAATCCAAAAGATATTTTAATTCCAATACCAAAAGATGCAGTAGACATGAATGGCAAACCAGTTGTGAATGCCATCATGTATTCGCTTGATACAACTGCTGTTTATTCAGGATTTTTATCTTTAAGGAATTCAAGAAATGATAAAGAATTAGTAAATGCTGATGGTTTTTTAACTTATGAAACTGACGCAAAAGAATATCGCATCTCAAATAAAGAGAAATTAGTTGAACAAAATTTACCTGGAAATTATTTAAGTTTGAATACTGAAAATTGTACAGTACATGGTGAAGGTAAATTTCAACTTGGTGCCGATCTTGGTCAAGTTACTTTGAATACTGTGGGTAATGCCAGTCATTTTGTAAATGACTCTGTTGACATCAATTTAATGATGACCGTAGATTTCTTTTTTGAAAGTAAAGCTTTAAAAACAATGGCTAAAGATTTACAAGTATATTCAAACAGTGCACCGGCAACAGATTTTGGTTCGGAGTTTTTCACAAAAGGACTGGCAGAAATTGTTGGTAAAGACAAAGCTGATAATTTAATTACAGAGTTAAATTTGGATGGAAGCATTCGCAGATTCCCTGATGAATTAGAAAAGACTTTTTTCTTTAATAAATTAAATCTGAATTACAACCCAGGTAAAAAGGCTTTTATAACAGAAGGTAATATTGGATTAGGAAATATTCTGAAAAATGAAATCAATAGGGAGTTTCCCGGACTTATAAAGATTGAAAAAACAAGAAATAGAAAAGATAGGATTTACATTTATTTGGCTCCCGATCCAAACACCTGGTATTATTTTGAATTTGTGAACGGAACCATGAAGGCGGTGAGTTCAAATAAAGAATTCAATGAAATCATCAAAGAACTGAAACCTAAGAGCAAAAAACAAAATGTAGAAAAAGGTCCGTCCTTTCAATTTACAATTGGTAGCGAGGCCAGCAAAAATAATTTCTTAAGAAACAATGTTACTGAAAAAGAAACAAAGGATGACGACAAAGATAAAGATGAGAATTAATAATTTTTAATTTAATAATATCGATTTTTATAAAATGGCTAAAGCACAAAAGACAGTTCCTAAAAAAAACTCAGGCTCTAATTCTATTTATGACAGATTAAGTAAATTCCTTTCTCACAAACGAACATTTTACTTTATTTTGTTTACAGGCATTCTTCTTGCAATCATTAATTTTAATGCAAGAGTAAGTGAAGCTCATGACGATTCGTTATACATTGAAGCGGGTTATAAATACGTACATGAATTTCCTAATTATTATTATACCGCCAATGCACCCATGTACCCCATGTTTTTGGCATTACTTACTTTAGTGTTTGGAACAAATTTAATTGTTTTCAAATTATTTTCTTTTTTATTTTTTATTATTGGCGCCATTTTATATTACAAAGCAATTGATAAAAAAGTACCGGATGTTTTAAAATATTTTGTGTTTACTTTTATTTGTATCAATCATTTGGTTCTTTATTATTCAAGTCAGACTTTTTCAGAAGCTTTTTATATGTTGATGCAAGCAACTTTCTTTTATTTCTTTTGCAATTATAATTTTGGTGAAAATCCAATCAGCGACAATTTAAAAATTGATTACAAACGTTGGTTATTGCTGGGTTTATTAATGATGATCTTGACTCTTGCCAAAAACATTTTAATATTTGGAGTCGCAGCAATTATTTTATTTTACTTTTTCAGAAAAGAATATAAAAAAGCAACAATTGCTTTGGTCTCTTTTGGAATATTTAAGATGTTGTATGAATTTATTAAAGGTGTTATTTGGGGTAAATCAGCTGTACAATATTCTTCTCAAATGAGCATTTTATTAAACAAAGATCCTTATGACGCAACACAAGGTCAAGAAGACTTAGCGGGTTTCTTTGGGAGGTTTACAGATAACATTGGTTTGTATTTAGGTAAACGCTTTTATCAGATCTTAGGTTTTATGGACGAGCAATTTGCAGGAAGAGAAATGATAGAACAAAATGGCGAAACGGTTGCAAAAATGAGTCCGGCTTTGGTATTTCTTTCTATCATCGTTTTGTTTCTTACATTTTATGGTTTGTATAAGGCCGTTAAGAACAAACAATATATTATTTCGTTTTTAGTGTTTTTTGCGGGAACAATTTCATTTGGTACTTTCTTTGTGTTGCAAGCTCGCTGGGATCAACCTCGTTTCATTTTAGTACATATGCCGGCATTTTTATTAGGAATAGGTTATGGTTTATATGAATTTTTTAAGAAGGATAATTTCAATCAACGCGTGTTCGTTGCATTTTTATTTTTAATCACAGGCTCTTTGTTTATATCCAGTTTTTCGAGAGGGATAAAAAACATACCAATTGTAACCAAAAATTTAAAAGGAGATATTTATTATGGCTATACACCTGATTGGCAAAATTATTTAAAAATCAGCGCCTGGTGTGCGGATAGCTTGCCGCAGAGCAGTTTAATTGCCTGTAGAAAAGCGCCAATGAGTTTTGTGTATGGAAAAGGGAAACATTTTTTTCCAATTTACTCTGTATTTGCAAAAGATCCACAAACTAACCAATCTAACCCCGATAGTGCTTTAGCAATCTTTAAACGCAATAAAGTCACGCATGTATTATTAGCTAATTTGCGAATCGATCCAACAAAAAACACAGGAGAAATTATTAATACATTACATAATATTGTTTATCCTATCGCACAAAAATATCCTGCAAAATTACGTTTGGTAAAAACTATTGGTGATTCAGAAGAAGCTACTTTATACGAAATTAAATACTGATAAATTTACATGGACTTTAATTACACCAAAATAAAAATAGGGAACTGGCTTTATAAAAATTGTTTCCCGCTTTATAATTTTACTTATACGCGTTTTAAAAACAAAAACGATTTTCATGAAATTGAATTACTAAAAAAATTAATCAAACCCAATGATTATGTTCTGGATATAGGTGCTAACATTGGTTTCTACGCTAAAATTATTTCGGACATTGTTGGTGAAAAAGGGCAGGTTTATTGCTTTGAACCTGACAAAACAAATTATAATTACTTAGTTAAAAATACTTCCGAGAATAAAAACATCAAACTTTTTAATTTAGCGGTTTCTGATAAATCGGAAATCATCAAAGTTTATAAATCAAAATTATTGAATGTAGATCACCGTACTTATCCTGTGAATAATTATGATTCTGTTGAAGAAATAAACGCGAACAGTATTGATGAACTTTTGAAAAATAAAAGCCTTGAAAAAATTAATTTCATCAAAATAGATATTCAGGGTTTTGAGTTAACCGCTTTTAAAGGCATGCAAAACTTATTGAGTTCAAACAATAATATTAAAATTATTGCAGAATACTGGCCACATGGCTTTAAGCGTGCAGGCACTTCTGCTATTGAGTTCTACGACTTCTTTGGTAAACTCAACTACCAATTTAAATTAATTGATGAAGGAAAAATATCTTTACTTGATAGAAATTATATCGTAGAAAATAATGATAAACCTTTTGAATTTAGTTTTAATGTTTTGATAGAAAAGAAAGGGTAACTATTCTTTAATTACTTTCGTCACAACATCTCCTTGTAGCAATTTTAATTTTATAAAATAAATACCTGATTTTAATTGTTCGGTATTTTTTACTTCATAATTATTTTCGCCCGACTCTCCTCTTATTGAATAAGAAGAAATTTTCTGACCAACATAATTATACATCTCAATATTTATAGTTTCAGCTTGCGATAAATTAAATTTCAAATTGAGATTTGAGGTAAAAGGATTTGGAAATGCTTGAAATTGCATAGAACTTAAATGATTTGATTTAACGCCTTCTGGTAAACAAATCAAATAATTACTCGGATCATACGTAAAAGTAATTGTAGCCTTACCTAAATAATGATCCACCGGAAGATTCCCATCTTTTTGTGTGTTATTTGATACAGTTAAGGGAATTGTATAAGTCGTAGAAGATGACGTTGTGGTTCCAAATTGCGTAACAGGAGATACATGATGAAAATATGCCTTGTCTCTTACTTTGGGATTAAAACCTGACGGTGGCGAAGAAACCAAATATTCATCTTTGCTAAATACCCAATCGCAAACTCGAAGTGATCTAACGTGCACATTTGGGAATTCATTCCATTTTAAAGAATTAGTTGTTAACGTTGTATCCGATTCAGCCCAAGTATATATTATTGAACTCCCATCGTAAGTTCTAGACATTTGAAGACGCATTGTTGAACTCACAGGATTGATTTGACTTTGATTTGCCCACGGATTAGAAGTAAAACCCGGCATACTTGCAATATTAGAAGGCCCTTCGGTGCCAATAGAATCAATGATTGTTAATCCCCATTGTGCAGTTCCATCACCTGTGAAATCGAAAATATAAGGCCAAGCATTATTTTTATATTGCCAGGAATATTGTTCAGTCGAAGGTTGAGTTGCCAATGTGTATTGATGAATATAGGTTAATGAATCAACATCACTTTTTGCAGTTCCTTGAATAGTCGTTACAATATGCAATTTTCCAGTTCCATCAATAGTAAGATCAATTCCTTCAAAAGGATTAAAGAAAGGCACTTTAGTTAATGAACTTGTATTGATTACAGACATTGAATTCAAAATCTTAGTGTAGCTACCTGAATTGAAATCGACCCCATTAATTAAAACCCATGAGTTACCACTATTTGTTGTTTTATAAATTAAAGGCTGCCAACCAATATTAGATCCGGTTGCTCCTTGTCTGGAGCCAAGCATCATTACATACCCAACTGTACCTGCGTCATTCAAAGCCATATAAGGCTGGCTCCACAATTGTTTTGAACCGTCTGTTTTAATGAGCGTTGGTGGAATTAATGAGTCGGATGTCCAAACCATTACACCGGCAGTAAATATTCCTTTAGAAATATGGGCGCCTCTTAAACCTTTTACTGCATCTGTGATTCCATTCACATCATTATAAATCATTCCAACTGTTCTTACAACACCATCTTCTGTAGATGCAAATCCAAATTGTGGGTAATCATGTTTTGTCATTAAAGGCGAAGTTGTTGTAGAAAAAGTAGTTGTATTCGGGAAAAATTGTTCATCTAGTCCCGGTGCATTTGTTCCAACAGTACCGGTCAATTTACTTGCATAAAAACTCCCTGAAATATTTGTGCCGCTCATAGTAGCTCCTGTTGCAATAACGTAACTATTATTTACGTTTAAGTTTACAGGTGGATCATATAAAGCACCTTGAGGTATTTGTGCAACATTTAGTGTATTTGTCCAAACACAAGTACTATCCCAAGTCGCGCCATAATTACGACCAATCATGGCAACAACTGTTCCAGCATTTCCATCAGAAGACGGTGAGTAGGTTGCACTTTTCCGTTGAATAAAAGTAAGCGCATTTAAATAATGGTTGTACTGAAGTGGTTTTACATTCGTATATAAATTTCCAAAAATATCAGAAGAACCTGATATACGAATGAATTGAGAGCTTACAATTGGATTCGTAATTTTCGAAAGTGTTGACGAAGGTTGATTTACAGAAGATAAATTAGTCGGATTATTTTTTTGTGTTTGCAAAGAATTTACATTTCTTGCTTGATGCATGGCCTTCAGTTTAACAGCCATATTTATACTCCCGCAAGGTTTTGTTTCTATATTGGTTTGTGAAAATAAATTAATATTTAGAATGCCTAAAAACAAAAAAGTATAGATAAATGAATTAAACTTCATATATCTAATTTACAAAATAAAATTTTAAAATGCTAATTTGGCTTATTGCCTCGGAATCGCGATCAGATCAGTGCTTCCATTCTTAGGAATATACCTGGTATAATTGGTTAGATCAATTTCTTTTTCAGTTTTTGTATCAACCAATCTGTAATTCAAATTTTTGAAATAGTTGAAATAAAAATCAAATGAAATTTTCTTTTCATCCATTACATATAAACCTATTTCAAAAATAATTACCGGTTTGTATTTAACAATAGCTTTGTCGGCACCTTTAAATACTTCGTATTCATGACCGTCAGTATCAATTTTTATGAAATCTATCTTCTGAATATTTTGTTTTTCTATAAAATCATTCAGACTAATAGATGGCACTCCTTCCGAGTTTTTCGGTGTTCCTAAATGTACAGGATGATCGCTGTCTCCTCGTTCACCATTTACTTTCCAACTGCTATATGCAATAATATCCGGATTAATATCTGATTTTTCTGATACAAATGAATTAATAACCGTAACTCTTTTTGCTAATTCAGGATTCAAATCTAAATTCCGTTTTAATCTTTCTAAAGCATAAAATGTTGGTTCAAAAGAATACACACTTCCTTTAGGTATTAACTTCGCAAATTGCATGGTCATTAAGCCCACATTTGCGCCAATATCAATAATTGTAAAATCTTCCTTTATTTTTAAGAAAGAATTATTAGTAATGTGACTTTGAAATTTCCCGAATAAAAAAAGAGATAATTCGATGCCTTCAGCTAAATCAACCTCGTATTTAACACCATCTCTATCAATTACACGTTTCTCTTTACCCACAAATAAAGTTGTAACCTTATAAAGAATCTTTGCTCCGAAGATTTTAATACGTGTTATGGGTAACCAGCTTTTAAACATTATCTAAATTGATGCAAATATAATTGATTGATTTGTTTAATTGCTTATTTTTACGAGGAATTTTAATGGAAACCCTCACAAAAAATAATTTCAAAGATTACTTTAATTCTATTGCTCAAAAACGTAAAAAACGTGTTGTAAGTAAATACTATTGGCAAGAAATTAGTGATTATTGCAAATATTACTCTCATGAAGATAGTTCTATTTTAGAAGTTGGATGTGGAAGTGGCGATTTACTCGCAAATATTGAAGGTGCAAAAAAAGTTGGTATTGATTTTAGCAGCGAATACATTGCCTGGGCTAAAGAAAAACATGGCGATAAAAAAATTGATTTTATTTTAATGGATGCAAATGACATTCAATTAAATCAAACATTCGATCTTATTCTTATTAGCAATCTCATTGGTTTTGTTGACGATATTCAAAATGTATTTGAACAAATAAAAAAATGCAGCCACCCCAACACAAAAATAATTGTACAATACTACAATTCATTTTGGGAACCAGTAATCAAATTCTCTGAAGCAATAGGTTTAAAAGAGCGCACGCCCTGGCAAAATTGGCTGAGTACGCGCGATATTAATAATTTATTATTTGTCTCCGGATTTGATGTATATCGCAATACAAAACGATTAATTTTTCCTATTTATATCCCAATAATTTCTTTTATTCTTAATAAATATTTAGCCAAATTTCCAATCTTTCGTTTTTTTAGTTTCAATATTTATAGTTTTGCCAAACCTTTACCCGAAACAAACGCAGAGTATTTTGAACATAAATATTCTACCACAGTTGTAATTCCTGCTCGTAACGAAAGTGGCAATATTGAAAACGCAATTCTTCGTTTACCAAAATTTGGAAAACATGTAGAGATTATTTTTATTGAAGGAAACAGTACCGATGACACATGGACAAAAATTCAAGAGATTCAAAAAAAATATGCCTCGACACACGATATAAAAATTGGTCAGCAAAAAGGCAAAGGTAAAGCTGACGCGGTTCGTGAAGGTTATAAAATTGCAACCAGCGATATTTTAATGATTTTAGATGCAGATCTTACAGTACCACCAGAAGATATTCCAAAGTTTTATAATGCTATTGCAAGTGGCAAAGGCGATTTCATAAATGGTACCCGTCTGGTTTATCCCATGGATAAAGAAGCTATGCGCTTTTTAAATTATTTGGGTAATCATTTTTTCAGTTGGGCTTTTACCTGGTTATTAGAACAACGTTTTAAAGACACCTTGTGCGGAACAAAAGTAATGTTCAGAACAGACTATATTAAATTAACCAAGAACAGAAAATATTTTGGAGAGTTTGATCCTTTTGGAGATTTTGATTTATTATTTGGTGCTCACAAATTAAATTTAAAAATTGTTGAAGTACCAATTCGTTACCGCGAAAGAACTTACGGTGAAACAAATATTTCTCGCTTTAAACACGGACTCATCTTACTTCGCATGTGCGCATTCGCAAGTAGAAAGTGTAAGTTTATTTAAGATTGGCAAACTTCAATTTCTATTTACCACAAAGGCACTAAGACACAAATAAAATAATTAAATCTTTTCGAGAAAACTTAGTGTCTTCGTGGTTAAAAATCAGCTTCATCCCAACCTTATCCAAAGGAGAAGGAGAACTTATTCGTGTTTTAAAATATTTCTGTTTTTATAACTCTCATTTGTTTCGTAATAAAAAACCGTGCCTTTGTGCCTTCGTGGCTAAATTGTCTCAGTCGTAGTGGCTAAAATATTTTACACTATAAAAAATACATATCGGCGCAAACGAAAACGCAAAATACAACACTAGCAATACCATTCGTAGTGCCAAAAGCCAAATTAACCCTACTTAAATCATTCGGTTTTACAATGCTATGCTGAAACCATAAAAGTGAAACAAAGACAACAGCTCCAATTGCAAACAACCAATGAAAACCTCCCATATAAAAACATGCACCAACTATTAAGGCAGCAGCAAAATGCATCCACTCAGATAAACGCAAAGCCTTTACTCTCCCTAAATAAACGGGAATGGATTTTAAACCTTGATTCCTATCAAACTCTTCATCTTGCAAGGCATAAATAATATCAAAACCACCAGTCCATAAAAAAACAAGCAAACTAAATAAAATTGGAAGTGGAGCAAAGTGTCCGGTTAACGCTAAATACGCACCAATCGGGGCCAGACTTAATCCTAATCCTAATATTAAATGACATAAAGGTGTGAAGCGTTTAGTGTAACTGTAACCTAAAACAACAAGCAATGCAACCGGACTTAAATACAAACAAATTAGATTTATAAAATAAGTACATACAATAAATGAAACGCTGCAAACAATTACAAAAGTTAATGCAGCATTAGCACTAATAATGCCTGCAGGAATTTCGCGAATCGCAGTACGTGGATTTTTTTCATCAAATTTTCGATCGATATAACGATTAAAACCCATGGCGGCACTTCGGGCAAAAACCATACATAAAATAACCATGATTAATTTTTGAAAATAAAAAACTGCTCCACCACTATGTATCGCTAAAAAAAAACCAATAATCGCAAACGGTAAAGCAAATACAGTATGACTGAATTTCACAAGTGATAAATAACGATTTATTTTTTGGATCATAATACGAATGTAAATTTAGGGTTAATGAAAGACATTCACAATTGAAATACTTTTTCGATAATCGCTATTAGTTCGAGTGATTTTTGTCCAAAAATCCAATCATTTCTTCAATATTTCTTTCGAAAATTGTATCGAGAACGACTCCGGAGATTATCCCTATCATTATTTGAGATTGTTTCGTCGTGCCTTCTCACAATAACGAAGACCTTTATATTTTGTTAACAGAAAATGACTTAGTTCAATCCTAAATACTTATTTTTGCCCATCAAATTTTAGAAGATATGTCAGCAAATCCAATTACCTCAAAAGGCCCAATTTCAAATTTCGTTAATCATCACTATAAACATTTTAATTCGGCAGCTTTAGTTGATGCTGCTAAAGGATACGAAACGCATTTAACCGAAGGTGGTAAAATGATGGTAACCCTTGCAGGCGCCATGAGTACAGCTGAGTTAGGAAAATCATTAGCTGAAATGATTCGTAAAGGAAAAATAGATATTATTTCTTGTACCGGTGCAAATTTGGAAGAAGATATTATGAATTTGGTTGCACATAGTCATTACAAACGTGTTCCTAATTACCGCGATCTTTCGCCACAAGATGAATGGGATCTTTTAGAAAACCATTATAATCGTGTAACCGATACTTGCATTCCCGAAGAAGAAGCATTTCGTCGCCTACAAAAACATATTTACAAAATTTGGAAAGATGCAGATACTGCAGGTGAACGTTATTTCCCGCATGAATACATGTACAAAATTTTACTAAGCGGTGAGCTAAAACAATATTATGAAATTGATCCAAAAGACAGTTGGATGCTCGCTGCAGCTGAACGTAATTTACCAATAGTGGTGCCTGGTTGGGAAGACAGCACCATGGGAAATATTTTTGCGTCTTATGTTATTAAAAAAGAAATAAAAGCAAGTACCATGAAAAGCGGTATTGAATATATGGCTTGGTTGGCCGATTGGTATATTAAAAATAGCAGTGGCAAAGGGATTGGTTTTTTTCAAATAGGTGGTGGTATTGCTGGCGATTTTCCAATTTGTGTTGTACCCATGTTATATCAGGATATGGAAATGCATGATGTTCCTTTCTGGAGTTATTTTTGTCAGATTTCAGATTCTACAACCTCTTACGGTTCTTATTCAGGAGCAGTTCCGAATGAAAAAATTACCTGGGGAAAATTAGATATTCATACACCAAAATTTATTGTGGAAAGTGATGCAACAATTGTTGCGCCTTTGATTTTTGCTTGGATTTTGGGTTGGTAAACCAACCTCGGTTTAGAGTTGTAAGTTCAAAGTTCTGCACGCATAATTATCCTCCTCCGTCAGCTGCGCTGCCACCTCCCCTAAGGGAGGATAGTGTTAGTGCCTAGCATTTTAGTAAAAAAACTTTGTGATTGGATTCTAGTTATACACAGAACTTTAAACTTTGAACCTTAAACTTTCAACTTTTTAATACCCATACTTCTCTTTCCATATATTCTTTAAAAATTTTCGTTGTTCAATTTCCCTTGCGTTATTTCCGGGATCGTAAATTTGGCTCCCTTTAATTTCATCCGGCAAAAACTCTTGGTCAACAAAGTTATTTTCAAAACTATGAGCGTACTTATAATCTTTCCCATAATTCATATCCTTCATTAATTTAGTTGGTGCATTTCTTAAATGCAAAGGCACCGGCAAATCACCTGTTTTATCAACCACTTCAAAGGCATTCGCTATTGCCATATAACTCGCATTACTTTTTGCAGATGTTGCTAAATAAACAACACACTGACTCAATATAATCCGTGACTCCGGCATTCCAATTACATTAATCGCATCAAAACAAGTCTTAGCCATTAACAACGCATTAGGATTCGCGTTTCCAATATCTTCACTTGCCAAGATCAACATTCTTCTTGCCACAAAAGAAATATCTTCTCCGCCCTTTAACATCCTCGCTAAATAGTATAACGCAGCATTTGGATCACTTCCTCTAATCGATTTTATAAAAGCAGAAATAATATCATAATGTTGTTCCCCACTTTTATCATACAAGGCTAAATTTTGCTGAATAGTTTGTAATACCAATTCATTCGTAATAATTATATTCTCTAAATCACTAGCGTTTACAACTATTTCAAGAGCATTTAATAATTTACGTGCATCTCCCCCACTCACTCTTATCAAAGCATCTGTTTCTTTGAGTTCAATCTTTTTTGTTTTCAAAAACAAGTCGCTTTGGATCGCATGCTTCAATATGCCAATTAATTCATCTTCACTTAAATGTTCTAAAACGTAAATCTGACTTCTTGATAAAAGTGCCGGAATAACTTCAAACGAAGGGTTTTCGGTTGTTGCACCAATCAAAGTAATTACACCTTTTTCAACAGCAGCCAATAATGAATCTTGTTGCGATTTACTAAAGCGATGGATCTCATCAATAAATAAAATAGGTTTCTCTGTATTAAAAATATTTTTATCAGATGCCTTTTCAATTACTTCTCTTACATCTTTTACACCACTATTTATGGCACTCAAACTATAAAACGGACGTTTTAATTCATTGGCAATAATAAATGCCAGGGACGTTTTTCCCACACCCGGCGGACCCCAAAATATAATAGACGGTAAAAGCTTATTTCTTAAGGCATTTCTAAGTGCACTGCCCTCTCCTATTATCTTTTTCTGGCCAACATATTCTTCTAAAGAATGCGGCCTTAACCTCTCTGCCAGTGGTTCCATTTTAAATATTTTTACAAAAAAATTTGAAGATTTATTGTAAATATATTACTATCTTAGCAATACTTTATAAATTTTTATATTATGCAAATTAAAGTTCCTGTAAAAATTTCGCTTCTCATTTTATTTAGCTTTTATACTTTTCTTTCTGTTGCTCAAACAAAGGAAAAAGATCCCCTAAATAAACGCAAATTTAATATTTCGTTAGGTGAAGTTAAAGATGGCGCACCTCAAAAAAAAGTACAGCCAGATAAAATTGAATTTAAGAATGGTAGAATTTTCAGTGATTTTATTAACCAAAAATTTGGTTTCAAATGGATCAAATATAGAATTGAAAGAGATTCAATTTACACCGATTCAACCGATACTGAAGTTCGCTTTTTAGCGGTAGAAGCAACGGCAACAGACGAAGGTAACCAAACCATTATCATCTCTTTTAATACAGTAGAATGGGATATTGAAGGGACAGTTAAGATTACTAAAAATGATAAATTGAAAAAATATTTTGATTTTGTTGGCCGTGAAAAAGGTGGCAAACCAAAAAAGAATAAAAAGAAAGATCCTAAAGATAAAATGAGAATGGAAGGCGAAGAAGCCCCTAAACCGAAAAAAGAATAAGTTATTTATAACATGAAAAAAATAAAATATAAATTTAAAATAGCTGTTACGTTGGTAACAGCTATTTTTTTTGCCAGTGCTTGCGGGCAAACTAACGAAACAAAAAGTAAAATGGAAAAACAATCAGATAATAAAGAGACAGGTACAAATATGGATACTGCTACTTTTGGCGCAGGTTGTTTTTGGTGCGTTGAAGCTGTTTTCCAAAGATTAAATGGTGTAGAAAGCATTGAAAGCGGTTATAGCGGTGGCACAGTTAAAAACCCGAGTTATGCCGATGTTTGTACCGGTACAACCGGACACGCAGAAGTTTGCCGAATTATTTATGATAAAACAAAAATAAGTTTTGATGAACTACTAGAAGTGTTTTGGAAAACACATGATCCTACAACAATTAACTATCAAGGAAATGATCATGGCACACAATACCGTTCTGTCATATTTTATCATAACGAAGAACAAAAAAAATTAGCAGAAAAATATAAAGCTGAAATAAATAAAAGTGGCGCATATCCTAATCCTATTGTAACAGAAATTAGTCCGCTTAAAAATTATTACAAAGCCGAAGACTATCACCAAAACTACTATAATCAAAATGGTTCAGAAGGTTATTGCAAATATGTGATACAGCCTAAGGTTGATAAATTTGAGAAGATTTTTCATGATAAAATGAAGAAATAGTCCAGTTGGCGGAAGCAGTTGGCAGTAACCAAAAAACTAAAAAGCCCGACTAAAAATAAGTCGGGCTTTTTAATGTATGCCTGTTCGGCCGATTTGCCTGTCTCTTGCAAAATTGTATCGAGAATTAAGCCAATACCTGTCTCGAAATTACAATCCTTTGCACTTCACTTGTGCCTTCGTAGATCTGCGTAATTTTTGCATCGCGCATTAACCGCTCAACGTGATATTCTTTTACATAACCGTAACCACCATGCACTTGAACAGCCTCTGTAGAAACCCACATAGCAGTTTCGCTTGCAAATACTTTTGCCATGGCACTTTCTTTGTCGAAAGGTAAATGTTGGTCTTTTAACCAAGCCGAACGGTAAATTAATAAACGTGCAGCTTCAATACGTGTTGCCATATCGGCTAATTTAAATTGTATAATTTGGTGCTGACTAATTTCTTTTCCAAATGCTTTGCGTTCTTTACTGTATTGTAAAGCTAATTCATAAGCACCGCTCGCAATACCTAGAGCCTGAGAAGCAATGCCAATACGGCCACCACTCAATACTTTCATTGCAAATTTAAATCCAAAACCCTCTTCCCCTATTCTATTCGCTTTAGGCACTTTTACATTTTCAAACATTAATGAGTGTGTATCACTTGCACGAATTCCCATCTTGTTTTCTTTTGGTCCAACTACAAACCCAGGCATTCCTTTTTCAAGAATTAAACAATTGATGCCTTTGTGTCCGGCTTCCTTATTGGTTTGCACCATAACTAAATAAACAGAAGCACTGTTTCCATTAGTAATCCAATTTTTTGTTCCGTTCACTAAATAATGATCTCCTTTATCAATTCCTGTTGTACGTTGAGAAGTAGCATCGCTACCCGCTTCCGGTTCGCTCAAACAAAATGCACCAATGATCTCACCTTTTGCCAAGGGAACTAAATATTTTTGCTTTTGTTCCTCTGTTCCAAATTGTTCTAAGCCCCAACACACCAAAGAATTATTTACACTCATAATTACGCTGCAACTCGCATCCACTTTACTGATCTCTTCCATTGCTAAAACGTAAGAAATAGCATCCATACCACCTCCACCGTATTTTGGATCAACCATCATACCTAAAAAACCAAGCTCCCCCATTTTCTTTACTTGTTCAGTAGGAAATTTTTGGTGTTCATCACGTTCAATAACACCAGGTTTTAATTCGTTCTGTGCAAATTCTCTTGCTGCTTTTTGAATCATTAAGTGCTCTTCAGTTAAATCGAAATGCATAGTATATATTTTAAAGTTTTTGACTAATTTTACTTGAACACAAATATAACAGTACTGCGAGATTTTACAACATAAATTATTGAGTATTTAATTGACAAAGGACCAAAAAATAAGCACTGTTATAGGGATTATGAGTGGTACATCGCTGGATGGACTTGATATTGCACTTTGTGAGTTCAAAGAATCAGAAAATGGTTATGAATACCAAATTCTGGATGCCGAAACCATCCCTTATACAGAAATTCAAAGATCAAAATTGAAGAATTGTCCACAAAGTTCAGCTCTTGAATTTGCAAAACTTAATCAGAAATTCGGGAAATTTATTGGTAAATCAGTCGTAACATTTTTAAATAAAAATAAATTGAAAGCTGATGCAATAGCCTCACACGGACATACAATCTTTCATCAACCCGGGTTTGGATTTACAACGCAAATAGGTTGTGGTGCTACCATTGCTGCATCTACAGATTTAACAACGGTTTGTAATTTTAGAAGTTTGGATGTAGCCTTAAACGGACAAGGTGCACCATTAGTGCCAATTGGCGATAAATTACTTTTCGGAAACCATAGTGCTTGTTTAAATTTAGGAGGAATAGCAAACATTTCTTTTGACGATGAAAAAAATAAAAGAATTGCGTTCGATATTTGTGTTTGTAATATAGTTTTAAATCATTTAGCGAATTTGAAGGAGTTACCATATGATGCAAATGGTGATTTGGCAAACTCTGGAAAGATTGATAAAGATTTATTGCAAATTTTAAATTCATTGGATTATTACAAAAACACAAGGAATAAATCATTAGGTTACGAATGGTTTGAAACCAATTTTTTGAATTTAATTAACTCAAGTAAAAATAAAAGCATTGAAGATCTGCTTGCAACCTTTACGGATCATGCGGCTTTTCAAATTGCCAATGTTCTCAATCAAAATAAAATAAAATCCGTTTTGGTTACTGGTGGCGGCGCTTTTAACAAACATTTGATAACGTTGATAAAACAAAAAGCTTCTGCTGAAATAATTATTCCTGATGACAAGATCACTAATTTTAAAGAAGCATTGATATTTGCATTTTTAGGTTATTTGCGTTTGAATAAAAAAACAAACACGCTTGCTTCGGTAACTGGTGCTAAACAAAATAGTATTGGCGGTGCAGTTTATTTAATGAATCCAATTAATTGATCTCAATTGAATAAACTCTTTTATATAATTCTTTTCTTCATTTTTTTTGTTTCAACCTCAAACGCTCAGTTCAGTGCTTTCAAAACTGGAAATAAATGGGGGTTCACAAAAAATGGAACCGATTTTATTCCTGCGATTTACGACACCGTTATGCCTTTCGATTCTACAAAAAAAATATGCATGGTGTGTGTAAAAACACAAAAACCGGCAACCAATAAGTTTATTAAGGTTAACAATAACGTTATATTATGTAAATACTTAAACGAAAATAAAGAAGAATTGATCATTAAGATAAAAAATGATACTTGCAGCTACTTTAATTTCAATAAAAATGCTGTTACTGCATATACTAACAATAAAAATTACATTGTTGTAGGTTCGAAGGATAAAAAATATGTGGTTGATAATAAATTAAAGCAAATTACGTTTACGGGTTATGATGAGATCATACCCCTCTCAATTAAAGATCATTTTTTAGTTGAAACCAAAACTCCCGCATCATCATATTTAGATGGGGTGATAGACATTAATGAAAAACTAATAATTCCAATGGAATACGCACATATTAAATCAAATCCATTCGATACTTTATTTATTGGTTGCACGGCACAAATAAAATTAATGGGGAATGATGATGTTTTTGATCTTACCGGTAAAAAAATTCATGCATTTAATCGACATATTGATAATGCAACAAAGAATTTCATCATTCATAAAGTTTTTGAACCACGCGAATATTTTATTATTTATGATTTGAATACAAAAAAAGAAAAAACAATTAATGCCGAAGACATTACCTATCTTGGAAATGATATTGTGAACATTAAAATAAAAGGAAAATATTATAAGAGTAGTTTGTTTAAATTAGATGAATTAAAAATCCTAGACCAATGAGTAAAATTAGAGTTGCCATTAATGGCTTTGGACGCATAGGCCGCGTTTATTTTAGAATTGCAAACAACAATCCAAATATTGAAATTGTTGCGATCAATGATGTGACCGATACTAAAACATTAGCGCATCTTTTAAAATATGATTCTGTTCACCGTGCTTTCAATGGAACAATAAAAGCGGGGAAAGATTTTATTGAAGTAAATGGCAAACAAATAAAAATAACTTCTTCTAAAGATCCGGAAACTCTTCCTTGGAAAGAATTAAATATTGATGTTGTAATCGAATCAACAGGTCATTTTTTAGATCTGTCAGCCAAAAAACACATAACAGCGGGCGCTAAAAAAGTTATTATTTCAGCACCTTCAACAGATGATTCAATCAAAACAATTGTTTTGGGTGTAAATGATTCTCTTTTAAATAAAGACGATGTAATTGTTTCCAACGCAAGCTGTACAACAAATTGCGCCGCGCCTATGTTAAAAGTATTAGAACAATTTGGAATTGAAGATGCATTCATAACAACTGTTCATTCCTATACAAACGATCAACGCATTCATGACGCGCCACATAAAGATTTGAGAAGAGCGCGTGCGGCGGCTATGAGTATTATACCGACTTCTACAGGCGCTGCAAAAGCGATTACAAAAATATTTCCTGAACTGGATGGAAAAATTGGAGGTTGTGGTATGCGTGTGCCTGTGCCCGATGGATCGTTAACAGATATTACTTGCGTACTCGAAAAAAATTCCATCCGTTGAACAAATTAATAAGGCCTTTAAAGATGCTTCAGAAACACATTTAAAAGGAATCTTAGAATACACAGAAGATCCTATTGTTGGAGTTGATGTTATCGGAAATTCTCATAGCACCTTATTTGACGCAGAATTTACAAGTGTTGTAAATAATTTGGTGAAAGTAATTGCCTGGTATGATAACGAATGGGGTTACAGTTCACGTTTGGTTGAACTTACACAAAGGCTCTTTAGCTACTAATTCCTTCTTCAACTGCTGTTTTAATATACTTATGAATCACGTGATGCAAAATATATATAAGCGGGATCAAAAGAACAGCAACCAATAATTTAAACACATATCCTATGGCCGCGTTATGTAAAAACTCATCAAACGCCCATTTGCCAGGCAATACAAAAGCAATAAATTGTACAATAAATGTATCAAATAACTGACTAATAACTGTACTTCCTGTTGCACGTAACCAAATCATTTTTCCATTTGTCATTTTTCTAAGTACCCAGAAAAAATAAACATCAACTAATTGCGAACAAAAAAATGCAATAATACTTCCAACAATTATCCATTGACTTTGCCCAAACACAGTTGTAAACGAAGCATCATTAACCGGACTAAAAGATGTAGCCTTCATATTAATACTAATTGTAATAATGAAGTACATATAAATAATTAAACCAATCGTAATAAAAGTCAATTTGCGAACACCACTTTTTCCGTAATACTCATTTATTAAATCCGTCAATAAAAAAACAACCGGCCATAAAATAATGCCAATACTTTGTGTGAACAAGCCAAAAAACTGAACCAGCTTACCTCCTATCAATTCGGCAACAATGGCATTGGTAATAAAAAAACCGGCGAGGATAATAAATACGATATCTTTTCTATTTGATAAATTCATTTTTTTAATCTACACTTTTTGGATGAAGTAAATAGAACATACTCAAACATAAAAGTAAATTCAAAATAATATTAAGTGAAGCCCAAATTAAATTTCCTTGCTTTAATAATGCAAAAGTTTCATAACTAAAAGTTGAAAACGTACTTAAACCACCACAAATACCGGTAAGCAGAAATAATTTAAATGTTGTACTTGAATCAAGTTTTAAAGCAAAAAATTTAAAATAAAAAGCAAAAACTATACAAGCTAAAACATTAGCAAACAAAGTTGAAACCGGCAATGAGAAATTTGTTTTTTGAAATAATAAACCTAATACATAACGGAGAATGCTTCCCAAACCACCACCAATAAAAACTGCTAAAAAATTCATGAATTAAACTAAAAAAATTATTTCAATTGAGACCGTCTGCTTTTTTTCTTTAAGAATTAATCCTAACTCTCGTCCGGTTTGCCCTTTTACACTTGTGTTTTCTTGCGCTCTGCGTATTAAGTATGGCAATACTTCTTTAACGGGGCCATAAGGCACATATTTTGCAACGTTATAATTACTTTGTGATAAATTATAACTGATATGATCGCTCATCCCGAGTAATTGTGAAAAATAAATGCGTTTATCGTCATTGGCAATTTTTTTTGCTGCCATAAATTCAACTAATTTCAAACTGCTTAATTCATTATGCGTACCCGCACAAAGAGCTATGTTATCAATATTTTCTACACAAAATTCTAAGGCTTTATTATAATCTATATCGCTCGACTCTTTATCTTTTTGGATTGGGGAAGGATAATTCATTTGAATTGCTCGTGCCCTTTCTTTTTCCATATATGCACCACGCACTAATTTGGCACCAACTTTATAACCATTCTTTTTTCCTAATTCTAAAGAATCTTTTAAATATTGCAAACGATCGTGACGATAATATTGAAATGTATTGTAAACAATAACTTTATTTTTATTGAATAAAGCCATGTTTTCATTTGCAAGATCGTCGATTGCCTTTTGGATCCAACTCTCCTCCGCATCAAAAAATATTGCTTGGCTAGCATCTGCTGCAGCTTTGCAAATAGTATGAACACGTTGTTTTACTCTTTCCCATTCAGTTTTTTCAGAATCAGATAAATTTTCTTGAGCTGTTACTTTTCTCAATAATTCAAATCGAGCTAAACCAGTTACTTTAAAAACACAAAAAGGAATATGTGCATGATTTTTAGCTTTTTTAATCGTATCCAAAGTTTCTGTTAAGCAATGATCAAAATCGGCTTCACTTTCTTTTCCTTCTACACTATAATCCAAAATAGTACCAATATTATATTTACCAAGTTCCTGAATTGTTTTTTCGCAATCATTAATATCTTCACCACCTACAAATTGCTTAAAAATGGTATTTTTTATCAATCCCTTAAAACCAATAGATAATGCTAGAGGTGTAACTTTTGCGCCAAATTTAACAAGGAGCGGGTTTCCTATTAACTTAAACAACCAGTACGATTTTTTTAGTTCAGTATTGCTTTTAGCCTTAAAGGCAATTTCAGTATTCTCAAAAGAAATCATGCGCAAATATAAAGAGATATTGATTTAAATACTTGCATTTACATAACATTTCTTGATGTCAAAAGGGTTTAATTAGGTGGGTGTAAATTGTTAATAACTATTTATATGGATTTTGGTTTAATACTATATTTTAGTCCTCATGTCAGTGCAGCAACAAGAAGAAACCGAAAAGCTTTACTATACAATTAGTGAGGTTTCTCAACTATTCGATATCAATGCCAGCACTATTCGTTTCTACGAAAAAGAGTTCAATTTAAAGCCCACTAAAAACAAAAAAGGGAACCGTTTATTTACCAAAAAAGATATTGAAAGTTTATATAAAATTGTTGATTTAGTAAAAAGCAAAGGATACACTTTACAAGGCGCTAAAGAACAATTAAAAAAATTCGATAAATCCGGTCAGGAAGATGTAAAACAGCTTGTAATTGAAAAACTATTGGCTATTAAATCGCAATTACTTAAGATTAAAGAGCAGCTTTAATTCCTTTCGCACACTATTTCCATTCATTTCACGTTTTTATCCTAAATTTGCCACGCATAAGTTCATTCTTGAACGCAGTCGAAGGGCGACTTAGAACATTAACATTTGAAAAAATTCGTTACATATCTTTCTCTTTTCATTTTAAGTGTTTCTACTTTTTTTGAATTCACCTCCTGCAAAAAAGATAAAATAATTACAGATCACTCCGCCAAATTGGCTTTTTCGCAAGATTCGGTTTTATTTGATACTGTATTTACAACCATAGGTTCAAGTACAAGAAATATCAGGGTAAGAAATAGAAATAGCCAATCAATTAAAATAAGTAATATTTCACTTCAAAAAGGGACATCCTCTCAATTCATAATTAATGTTGATGGCGCTAAGGGCACAAGTTTTAATGATATCGAAATTGCTGCAAAAGATAGTATGTACATTTTTATTCAGGTAAATGTAAATCCTACCAATCAAAACTCACCTTTGATTATTAATGATGCCATTATTTTTAGTACAAATGGAAATACCCAACAAGTGGTTTTAGAAGCTTGGGGACAAGACGCCTATTATCATCACCCTAATAATGCCCTTATGTTTGCTGATGGCACATACCTTCCTTATTCTCTTATTAGCAACAATCCAAATGTAGATACAGTTTGGAACAATGATAAGCCACATGTAATTTATGGATGGTTAGTAGTTGACAGTGCTCAAAAATTAACCATCAATGCGGGTGTAAAACTTTATTTTAATAATAATGCTGGTTTATGGGTTTATCGTTATGGCACGTTAAAAGTACATGGTGCATTAGGAAATGAAGTTTTATTTACCGGCGCAAGAAGAGAACCGGAATATGCTGATGCACCTGGTCAATGGGATAGAATTTGGATCAACGAAGGGAGTCCAAATAATGAAATCGATTATGCTATTATTAAGAACGGCTTTGTGGGCATTCAGGCAGAATTATTAGGTACAACTTTTAGTGATCCAAGACGCGTACGTGTTACAAATACAATCATTCAAAATATGAGCAAGTGGGGAATTTATGGTTCAATATTTAATATTTACGGAGGTAATAATGTTGTGAGTAATTGTCAGGAATATTGTGTTAACATTGCCTTGGGTGGAAATTATACTTTCATCCATTGCACATTTGCCAATTATTGGAGTCAGGAAAAACCACGAACTTTACCAACATTAAACATCAATAACTATTCTACTGCACAAGTACTTCCGCTTGACACATGTTATTTCGGGAATTGCATCATAGATGGTACATTAAGCAGCGAGATAAGTATAGATGTTCATTCTGATATGACGTACCCACCAATGTATTTCTTTAGTAGCTGTGTTTTAAAAACAACGATGAGTACAAGTGATGTTACAAAGTTTGATTCTAATAAAATAAATGTACCCTGCGATTTTGTAGATACAAAAAATTACAATTTTGATATTGGTGCAAATACACAAGCTGGTCCTTTAACCGGAACAAATACAGCAGCTGATGTAGCCAAATTTCCTATAGATATTAAGGCTTTTACACGAACCAGCCCATTCTATGCGGGTGCTTACAAACATTAAAAAGTATAAAAATTTTTTGTATATTTGATAATCAAACACCTTAAGTAATGAAAGACGTTTACATGGTTCATTTATCACTTCCTGAACATTTCAATAGCGAAATGTGGGATGTAATACCTGCGCAACGGGTTATGGTAAATGATCTAATGGAAAGACGGTTAATCTTAAGTTACTCTTTAGACATGGATCGCCGCAATTTATGGATATTTATGGAAGCCGCAGATGTTATTGAAGTAAACAATCTCATTAAGAAATTCCCTATCATAAAATTTGTAAAGATCAGAATTCATGAACTCGCATTTTATGATGCAGCTCCCGTTGGTTTGCCTGAACTGATTCTGAACTAATTTTAAACTCAAATACAAAATATTAAAAAAGGTGTACCTAATTAAGTACACCTTTTTATTTTCACCTTCAGAATTCGGTTTTATTTTTTAATGTCAATAGGGATCAATAATTTAAAACTTAAGTTCCTTCCCATATTATACACACCAATTCTTCCGGTTACATTATTGGGATCGGTATATTTTAAACGACTCATATTACTTTGGTATGCGACGTCAGTAATATTATTCGCATAAATAAATATAGAGAAGAGTGTTCTGTTTTTAGAACAAATATCTCCGCCAATTCCTGCATTTAATAACATATAAGCAGGAGTTACAGTTTCGTTACCATATTTATAGTAAATTTTATTTTGTTCAAAATAATAATCAACACCAACTTTTACATAAGCATTTTTAAGTGCTTTGCCTTTCGTCATAATAAATTTTAATTCTGTTCTGTATTTTGGAGGTGGCGTATATGGCAAATACTTAGTTGAATCTGGTTGATTTTTTTGAACAGCTTGTACAAAAGAAAAACTGTTATCAAAATTGATCCATCTCAGTTTACTTGGCCTGATATTTAAAACAACTTCACCACCTGTTAATACTGCGTTACCTTGAACATATTTAAAGGCTGGTCCAGGCGCCAATGCTAGAGCCGGATCCAATCTAATGGAATCTCCGCCTAATTGACTATGCAATTTCTCTGCAAAAATATAATTATTGATATTATTCATAAATGCAGTTACTTCAAACCAAACATCTTTCGAATTCATACCTAAAGAAAAATCATATTGCATACTACTTTCTGCTTTCAAACTATGATCCCCAATTTCATAAAAAGGAGTTCCATCATGAATTCCATTCGCTCCGCTTTCTGCAGCAGTTGGCGCGCGATAGCCACGAGAAATATTTAACTTGGCATAAAAAATATCAGTAATGTTATATGTTGCGCCAAAACTTCCTGCTAAGCCCGAAAAATTAGAATTGTACGCTGTAAAATCATGAATTGCATTTGGGTTATCAGTACCATTTGATAATCGTTTTCCCGTTGAATCTACCCAAAGGTCTTTTCCTTGCAACATACGTGCTTCATAACGTAACCCTCCACTAATGGCCAATTTATTAAATGTTTTTTTGGCAATCGCAAAACCTCCGATATCAAATAATGAATATTCAGGGATTACAAATGCAGTTCCAAGGTTTTGTGAATTTTGCTTCATTCCATTTACACCAACAGACATTTCAAAATGATTTTTTTCAGGGAAGATATAGCGCAAATCATAATTAAGTGTTCTTAAAAAGAAATAATTATTATAGGTATCTCCTTGAGTTAAATCATTTGCTTCTTGTCTTTGATTTTGTTGAAAGCCTAAACGCAAATTTAATCGTCCGCTTCCCATTGCAAAACTATTATCCAATACCGCTTTGTAGTGACGAATATGTTGATGGATTACAGGGAAATTATTATACTTCGTAAAGTCACTAGTAGGTGCAATTGCAATACTATCCGTTTGATTTGAACCTTGATAGTGTCTTGTAAATTTACCGGTAGCGCTATCACGAGCACCTTCAATAATTCCCATTTTTAAATCGAATGAAGAAAGTGTAAGATGAGAATAACCCCATTTTCTATTTATACCCAACAAAGCTTTTGCATTACTTTCTGAATAAGCCGAATTAGCTACATAACCATCATATTTATTTTGATAGTCATGCGCCATTTTATTTGTATAACGTACATCCCAAATAAAACCTTTTTGATTTCCGGCCAAATTAAATGATTCTGCAAACAAACCATTATTGCTTTGGTAATTCGATAAAATTTTTCCTTTGATCTGACCTTCCGGTAATGGTGGTGCAGCTAAGTAGTTTACAACGCCCGCCATTGCATCAGAACCATAACTTAAACTGGCAGGACCTTTTAAAATCTCAACTTTGTTGATTGAGTATTCATCAATTTCAATTCCAAATTCATCAAACCATTGTTGGCCTTCCTGACGAACACCATCATTTACAGTAACTACACGGTTATATCCTAAACCACGAATAATTGGTTTTGAAATATTTGGACCAAGTGTTATTTGCGAAACTCCTGGCGAAATAGCAATTGCATCAACCACATTTGTTGCACTATTTTGAAGCAGGTCTTTTTGCGTTACAATATTTATTGGAATAGGGTTGTTCTTTAATTCAGTTGCTGAAGAAACTCCGGTAACAACTACTTCAGATAATGATGTACCAGATTCTTCCAACACAAAATCAATGGTTGAAGTTTCTTTTACTGAAACTTCTTTTGTTTGTGAGGCATAGCCAATGTAACTTACTACCGCCAAAAATGTTCCGTTAGGAATATTTTTAATTGTATATTTTCCTTCGGCATCAGACACAGCGCCTAGTTTCAAATCCGGAATATAAACTGTAACTCCTGCAAGCGGTGAGCTACTTTTTTGATCTGATATTTTTCCTGATAACTCATTTTGAGCTTTCAAAGAGCCAATCAAGAATACTAATAATAGTATGAATAAATTTTTCATTTTTAAATAATTAAATAAAATATTAGAAAAGGACTTAATTAATTCTTGTAACAAGAAAGACTTGATTTAAATTTATTACAAGAAGAGAAGCGTTTAACTAAACTAGCTTAGGTGGGGTAGAAATTTTCTTGAAATCTAAATAGGAATAGAGATTTAAGTAAGTAAAACTTATTTGTATTATACTATGATAATTATACAAATTAATAGTTTCATGGGTTGAACAGTATTGAGAGAAAAGTTGAAATAACAAATGAGTACATTTATTAGTTGAGGAATTATTATCTGAATTATCAGATATTGTTTTCATTACTTCTCTTTCTTCTTTATCTGAAACTACTTTAAGAATGTACTGACCATTTTCTTTTTTATCAATATTTAAAAGATCATACAAAACACCGTCAGAAATGAATTCAGATTCATCCATCCACTGAATCGCTTTAAATTCCTGTTCGTTAAAATATAATAAAGTAGATTCAGAATCTATCGAGTGATCATTTATTTTTTGTTTCATTTCGGTTTTGATCTCACTTTTCATCCATAATAAAACTGGAGAAAAAGCAAAAACATACAACACAAAAATGCCGCATAAAAAGAAAGCGATTATATTCTTAATTTTCAGTAACGCAATTTAACAAAATAATTGCTTTAAAAACAAGTTATTTTTACTGATTATAATTTATAAAGCTAAAAAGTATATTTTTTGTGATAAAACCGTGACTTACCACATTTATCAAGGTTTCATAGCACATTCTCGGGTCATCATTTAACATAAATCTATTTACTTTAAATGATTTTTTAATAAATTATTTCCAGATGATCAGTGATGAATTTAAATGTTTTAACATGCGCTATAACAGCAAATTTTTATTTCGTTACATTTTTATTTCAAAATTATTTCTTCACCATTTTTTAAAATTTATTTCAAAATAAAGCGTATCTAATTTCTTTCGATTAGATTATGAGTGATACCAAAACAAATTTATTATGTCATCACAAAAAGAATCACCTCGCCAAAAAATGATTAGCATGATGTACCTCGTGCTTACAGCTTTATTAGCAATGAATGTTTCTGATCAGGTTCTAAAAGGTTTCATTACAGTTGATGAAAGCATTGATAAATCAAAACAGATCATTTCTAACAACAACCAACAAATTGAAAAAGCCTTTGGAGATTATGTAAAACAAGGGAATTTAGAAGCCAAACCTTATTATGAAAAATGTGTTGAATCAAAAAACAAAATTGAAAAAATGATTCATTATGTTGATAGTATGAAATACATTTTAATAAGTGAAACAGAAAAAACAAACAAACCCGATACTGTCCAGCTTCGCTTCATGAAAAAATTAGATGATTATGATACGCCCACTCAGCTATTCATTGGAAGTGATGAAGCTAACCCAAAAACATCTCGATACAGTGCTTACGATTTGAAACAAAAATTAAATAATTTAAGTTCTGAATTAAACCAGATGATTGCAGATTTAAAAAATAAAAAGCAATTAGATGATGTAGACAGTAAGAGCTTAATTGAAACAGCAAAAACTATTGTGCCTATTGATAGAAACATGACTGTTGATGGTATTCATATGAATTGGGAACTCGAAAACTTTTACAATATTCCAACTGCTGCAGTGATCACTAACTTTGATAAGTTGCAAACAGATTTAAAAAATGTTGAATCAGAATTATTCAGAGTATTGGCTGCCTCCTCAAGTAAATATTTATTCAAAGTAAATAAACTTCAGGCAAAAGTTTTAGCACCGAGTGCCTACATTTTAAGCGGAGAGCATTTTAAAGCGGACATTCTTTTATCTGCTTCAAGTAATGAATTATCGGCCGATCGCATGAAAGTATTGATTGGCGCAGAGTATGATAGTATTCACCATAAACTTTTAACAGCCGGGTCTCCTATTTCAATTTCTGATGGTATTGGAAAATACGAGGTAATTGGAGCAGGTCAAGGTTCGCAATCCTTTAAAGGTGTAATAGAATATAAAAACCCAAAAGGTGAAAATGATTATTATCCTTTTAATTATTCATACATGGTGGCTTCACCTTTTAGTGCAATTGGAGCCGACAATATGAATGTAATGTACGTTGGGGTTGATAACCCGGTAACCGCTTCAGCTGCCGGTTTTGCGCCTACCGATCTCGTAGTAAATATTTCTGGGTGCGGTGCAAAATTAAAGCAAACTACAGCAGGAAAATATATTATTAATGCTGCAACTACCGGAACGTGTTACTTAACGGTTTCTGCAAAAACACCTGAAGGATTAAAACAACAAGGCGCACCAAAAATATTTCGGGTTAAATCAATTCCTTCTCCAATTGCTAAAATCAATGGTAAACCAGTACTCTCAACTCTTGAAATGAAACTAAATGAATTGTCTGCTATTTCATCGATAGGAGCAGTTTGCTTAGGTTTCGAATTTCCGATTAATGCAGTCATTAAAGAAGCTACAATTACCGGCTATGACAGAAATGGTGTACTAACTTCAGAAACTATTTCAAATTCAATTTTGACTGACAAAGCAAAAGATATTATTCGACGAACCTCCATTGGAAAACGTGTTTTCATCGAAGGAATTAAAGTCAATATAAATGGACAAAATGTAACTGCTCCTGATGTTATTATAAAACGAAAAGGATAAAACAAAAAAAAGTCCTGCAAATAAATTGCAGGACTTTTATTTTTTATCAAAACTAGATCTATCTTAATAAAGTTACGTGACCAGTTTTAGTATGTTGTTTACTATCAATAGATGTAAAAGTAACTACGTATGTATAAACATCCTGTTTACTTTCTTCACCTTTAACAGTGCCATCCCATCCTTTTAATTGATCGTTTGACGTATATAACTTAGCTCCCCATCTGTCAAAAATTGACATTTCAAGTTTTGTTATACCTGTACCATAAACCAAGAATAAATCATTTAAACCATCGTAATTAGGTGTAAATGTATTTGGAATATAAATATTGTAATCCTTTGTAACTTCTATACAAACCTCATCAACCGCTTTACAACCTTGATTAGTTACAGCTTGAATTTGATAACATCCACTATTTTGCGGCATAATTTGTGAGTTAGGACAATCTTTACATAAAATTCCATCTCCAAATATCCACGTTAATGTACCTGTACCTTTAGCATCCAAATACATTGGATCATCAACATTATAAATCATATCAGGTCCTGCATTTACTGTTGGAGTTTCGTTCACCTGAACTAATACAGTTGCTGTAGCTCCGCAGAATCCGCCGTTAGAAACCTGAACAGTATAAACTGTTGTTTCTCTTGGATTAGCATATGGTTGAGCAGTTAAAGTATTATTTAATCCCATTGCAGGTGTCCATACATAACTATCGCTTCCGCCAGCAGTTAATTTAGTTGATTCACCTTGACAAATTGCTACGCTGCGACTAATAGATGGGCTAACAGTTTGAACAACATCAATCAATATTTCTTTTGTCATTTCACACGCAACAGTTCCAGAGTAATTAACACCCATAACCGTATAGTTTGTTGATACGCTAGGATTAACAACAGCTACATTAGCCGATATAATATTCATATTGATGTTAGGCGTCCATGTATAGCTATCTGCCCCAGAAGCCAATATACTGGTATTATTTCCTAAACAGATCTTTTGCAAATTAGTAGATAACTCTAATATCGGCAAATTCAAAACAGTAATAGGCACTTGAAGAGTTGCAGTACAAGGACCATTATTCCCTATTAATGAATATACCGTGGTTAATGTTGGCGAAATAGTATTAAAGTTAGAAAATTGATCAGGCACTGCACCAAAAGGCATCCATGTATAAGTAGTAGATCCATTTGCGTTGAGAGTTGTTTTTTCTCCTTTACATAATACAGTACGCTCCGCAACAACTGATAAATGTGGTAATGGAGTCACTTGCACTTGCCTAATTGTAGATGAAGTACAAGATGCTGCTGAACCAATAACCAAATAATCTGTTGTAACGATAGGCGAAGCAATTACAAAATTACCGTTACTAGCGTTTAACGAAGATGATGGTGACCAAGTATAATCAGTAGCACCGAAAGCAGTTAACCCAATTGATCCTCCTTCACAAATTGTTGGGGTTACAGGGGATACAACAATTACCGGATTTGCAACAACTGTAACAGTTGATGACTCTGACGAACTGTTACAACCTGCTACTGAACCAAAAACATTGTAAATTGTGTTTCCACTTGGATTTGCAATAACAGTTGCAGCAGTTGTAGAATTTAAATTATTACCTGGCGACCAGTTATAAGCATTTGCACCACTTGCAATAAGTTGAGCAGTTGTGCCGGAACACATACTATTAGATGTAACACTGATTGTTGGGTTCGGCACTGCTAAAGCATTATATGTACCTGTATTATAACATGAGCCGTCAAACCCTAAAACAGTACCCGATAATGCTGCAGACTGTAATATAGATGTAGCAATAATTGAAGTACCTGTTGTTTGATTAGCAGTCATACCCATAAAACCACCCCAAGTATAAGTTACGGCACCTGTTGCAGCAAACACTACTGTATTTGGTGAGCCATTAAACCCATTCATACATAATGTAGGACTACTTGGAGTTACATTTATAATAGGTAAACTTAATACTGTTACTGTAACCGCAGCAATATTTGTACATGTGGCTTGTGATCCTAAAACTGAATATGTCATGTTAACAGTAGGGTTAGCATTAACTATTGCGCCTGTAGTTGCACTTAAAGCAGTATTAGGTGTCCAAGAATATGTACTTGCCCCAGATGCTATTAATGCTATACTTTGTCCAATACATATTGTAGGTTGACCTGGGGTAATTACTACAGTTGGATTAGCAACCACATTAAGTGTAGAGTTTTGTGTTGCACTATTACATCCTTGATCAGATCCAATGATACTATAAACTGTTGTAATACTTGAACTAGCAATAACTGATGGTCCGGTATTAGTATTTAAAGTTGCACTAGGCGACCAAGTATATGTGCTTGCTCCACCTACTGATAAATTTATACTCACACCTTGACAAACACTTGATGTTGCAGGAGCAGGAACAATTGTTGGATTAGGAACAACCGTTACATTATAAACTGCACTTGTGCTACAGCCATAAGCTGCAGTTCCTGTTACTGAAAGTTGAGCAACAGTTTGAACTGCTGTAACAGGTGGATTCAATGTAAGTGACGATTGGGTTAAACTTGGTGATCCTATAAAACCAACAGGCATTGTCCAAATATAACTACTCGCACCACTAGCAGTAATAATTACTGTGTTTGGTGATCCGTTAAAGTTTTGAGAACATAATGTATTTGTTCCCACAATAGAAACAGTTGGAAGAGGAACTACCGAAACAACTGCAATTGCTGAGTTAACACAACCAAAACCACTTGTTTGAGTTATTGTATAGTTACCACTCATAGCAGGTGTTACATTAGTAATTGATGGATTTTGAAGCGCGGAAGCAAATGCAAGAGGACCAGCCCAGGTATAACTTGAAGCAGCACTCGACGTTAATGTTATGTTTCCATTTATACAAGCCGTCGGATTATTTACAGTTATAACAGGTAAAGGATTAACAACAACATTTGTTGTTGTAGAGTTTACACAACCATGCGCATCAACAACAACAACAGTATAGTTTCCGCCATTTATAACTGACGCGGTAGTTATTGAAGGGTTCTGAGCATTTGAAACATATGTGTTTGGTCCAGACCACGTATAAGTATTAAATGCGTTTACACTTAATTGGATATTTTGATTCACACAATAAGGGCCAGTATTTATCGCAGTTGGAGTAGGTAAAGAATAAACTGTAACCGAAGTTGTAGCCATAGCAGAGCATGTACCTATTGCAGCAACAATTGTGTAATTACCAGATGCAATCGTACTTGAATTAGCAATTATTGGATTTTGTGCATTTGAAGTAAATGCATTTGGACCAGTCCAAGAATAAGAAGTAGCTGCCGGTGAATTCAATTGAATATTTGCACCAGAACAATATGGTCCGGTATTACTTGCAGAAGTTGTTGGAGTGAGAACGCCAACGGTAACTGTGGTAACAGCAGTACAGCCTTGAGCAGTTGTTATTTTTAATGTATACGTACCCGCCATTAATAAAGATGAATTGGCAATACTTGGATTTTGTAAATTAGAACTAAATGCGTTTGGACCAGACCAAGTATAAGTAGAAGCTGCATTTGAAGTAAGATTAATTGATTGGCCTAAACACACAGGACTATTACTACCAGCCAAAGCATTAGGATTTGGGTAAACCGAAACAGTTGTTACTGCAGATTTTTTACAGCTTCCGGCACCAGTTGTGATCGTATATGGACCAGCAACGGCAGCACTTGCATTTGTTATTTGCGGATTCTGAACCGATGTTTGAGAATAAGAGTTTGGTCCTGTCCAAGTAAATGTTGTTGCTGTATAAATATTCGAATTCAATTGAATATTTGCACCAGGGCAATAAGGACCAGTATTACTAACAACCGGTGTAGTTAAAGTAATTACAGACACGTTTGTTGTATAAGTAACAGTTGGGCAGTTATTATTTAATTGTATCCAAAACACCATAGGGACAGCATCTGTTAAAGCTGCACTTGGGGTAACTGTATATTGAGCAACATTATAATTTCCATAACTATAATAGTATGGAGCAGGTATATAAGTATACCAATAATACCAAACTGGAACTATTGATGCAGGCCAAGTTGCAGTTAAAACTAATGGACTACCAACGCAAACCGGACCATTATTAGACACAGTAATTGTTGGACCCACAGGAGAAGTTACCAATACCGTTTTAGTGGTAATGCAACCAAAGTTATTGATTGTTAGAGTATAAATACCTGCGTTAGCTGGTTGAAAATTACCTACTTGAGCAGTAGGGCCAGGGGCAGAATATGCAGCAGGGCCTGTCCAGGTAAGTTGTCCGGGACCACCAATCGCATTTAGTGTAGCAGAACTTCCTATACATAATGGAGAAATAGCATTGACCGTTGCTGTAGGAAGTGAATTAATAACAACTACTGAGCTGGTTGAAGCAATACAACCTGCATTATTTATTGTATGAGTTACAGTGTAAGTTCCTGGAGATGCAAAAGTAACTGGTCCCGCAGGATCTGTAAATATAGTCGCAGGCGATATAGTATTTGACGCAAATGAATAAGTATGCGAGCCTGCGGATGTTACCGCGCTAAATGTAGGATTTTGGCCGATACATAAAGTAAAAGAAGGACTCGCTGTAAACGCAGGTGAAGGTCCATTAGGTGTTGTTATGACCATTGAATGTGTAGAAGGACAGTTCTGTGCATTTGTAACTGTTTGCCAAATCGTATAGGTTGTATTTGGAGCAAAGTTTACAACACTCGTACTGTTTGTTGTTGTGAAACTGACAGGAGCACCAGGCCCGGTAAATGAATAACTTTGTATAGCAGGTGCAGGACTACCTGTATTTGTAATTGTATATGTTGTACAGTTATTTGCGACGGAGAAATTAGCAGTAGGGAAACTACCAAACTGTAAACTTAAGGTTTTGGTAATAGGGGCACAACTTCCCGGAGGATTCATAATTAATGTATAGTTGCCCGGTACAGTTGTATAAATAGTTTGATTCGTTTGATTTGTTACCGTACTGCTAATTGGGCCAATCCACTGATAAGGCCCTAGTCCGGGAGGCGCTGTAATTGAAGCTGTTAAAACACCACAGGCAGCTATTGCAACTATTGGATTACCTGCAGGGAAATTGATACTATTAACATTCACGTTCATTGGTAAACATTGAGAATCAATATAAGCAGTTCCAAAATGACCGCCGTAAGGGCAATCACCTACTTCAATTTTTATAGTAACACATGAATTCAAATAAGGTGTAAGATCTAACGATTTGATAATCCAATTAGGAGTATAACTTACCCAAGTATTTGAATTAGTTTGCCAACCAGTTGCAACAACAGAAGCACAACTTGGTCCGGGAGGCTGAACATTGACTGCAGGACAAGTTAATACGTTATTAAAACAATCAATAACAGTAATTTTAATATATGGATTTTGACAACAAGCATGACCAGATAATAAAGACGCTCTGAAAGCTAATTGAAACAAACAGTTAGAAGCTGTAACAGGAAAAGTTTGCTGAATTGCAACCGCTTTACCTCCTGCTAAATCATCACTCATTTGCAACACGTTATTACCACCAAAAGGGGATGCAGTTATTGTTCCTAAATTTGTTTGTGCCGGTGGAGTCCAAGGAGTTTGACGAACCCAAGCATAAGTACAGCCAGAACTCGTACATATATTGTTATTTAAACAATTATCATAAGGATTTACTTGTGTATTACCATTAGTAACCTGCCATCCTGTTAAAGTATTATTTATTGCAGAAGCCGCCGTTGTTAAAAGAGTTGCGGGAGAAGCCTCAAAATCTTCATTAACGCAAGGAGCAGAATTAATATTTGCTGTTGGATTAATTATTGGTCTTGCGTTTGCCGCTGAATTATTATTATTACTGGTTGGATCTAAATTGTATTTTTGTTTAATAAATCTTCTTTTTTCCCAATAATTGTACATGTGATATTCTACACCAAAACATTTTCTGTTTAAAGCTTGCTGATTCGTAGCGTTTTGATCAAACCCTTGTATAGAATCCGAAGGGAAAATATACATATAATATGGTTTGTTAGCAAAATTAGAGTTTGCCGCAACACCTTGACTCTGGAATTGTAATT